>CALJIC010000259.1 GCA_937974195.1 uncultured Roseiflexaceae bacterium
TTCCGATCTCGGGAGAGCGCGAGAGGGGTCGGTACCCCTCTCGCCCTCGAGCACGCTCTGACCGCACCGCGTAAGTCCTGCCCGTAAGGGGCGCGGCGATGAGCAGCAGCCGCTTGACGAGCGGCAATGGGCGGGCGTATACTTGGCGCGGCGGCGCTCCCGCCTGACCCTCTGACCGGGCACCCACGCCGCCCGGCGAACGCGGGGGTAAAGGGGATCGATGTCCTCGAGCGTTTCGGTGCGTTGTTGATCGGCCGCCTTCCCGGCTGCCGCGGCGCGTGGGGCCCGGCTGCCCGGCAGTGAGGCGATCGACAATGACCACCCACAAGCATCTCAAGCAGCGCATCCGCGCGCGAATGGCCAAGACCGGCGAGCGCTACGCCGCCGCCCGCCGCCACGTCATCCGCACCCTGGCCCTTCCCCAGAGCGACCCCGCCGCGCACAGCCACCTGCCGGGCAATGTTCCGGCGACAACCGGGCTGCGAGTTCTGCTGGCGCACGCTGGCGTCCGCGCGCCGCACACCGGCGAGCCCTACTCTGAGGCCATGCTGTTCGGCATCGCCGGCGGCATCGGCGTGGGCGTCTTCTCGTTCTTCTATGAGCGCGAGGACTTCGCGAGCTTCTATGTGGCCGGCCGCCACCGCTGGTACGACGACCTGGCCTACCTGAGCGGAGCGCTGGCCCGCCTGGGGGCCGAGCCGCTGGTGCGCGAGACGTCGGGGGCGAAGGCCGCGGCACAGCAGCTGCACGACGCTCTGGCGGGCGGCCCGTGTATCGCGTGGGTCGATATGGCCGGGCTGCCGCACCGGGGCGTGCCGCCGCAGTGGAGCGGCAGTGGCTACCACCTCGTCACCGTGTACCGGGCTGACGCGGCGGCTGGCACGGCGCTGATCGGCGACCTGACCGACCAGCCGGTCGAGATCGGCCTGGAGGAGCTGGCGCGCGCCCGCGGGCGGATCGCCAGGGACCGCCACCGGCTCCTTTCGATCGCTGCGCCGCCGGCGGCGGGCGACCTGCGGGCGATGGTGCGGGCAGGGCTGGAGGCGTGCCACGACGACCTGCTTCACCCTGCGCTGCGCGGGGCGCCCGGCAACGCGCGGCTCGACGCCCTGCGCACCTGGGCAGAGCGGCTGGATGGGCGGGGCAAGGAGCGCTGGGAGCGCGTCTTCCGGCCAGGGCCGAACCTCCTGCGCGCGCTGTGCTCGGTGTACGACTTCATCGAGCACTATGGCACCGGCGGCGGCCTCTGCCGCCCGCTGTTCGCCGACTTTCTCGCCGAGGCGGCGGAGGCGCTCGGGCGCGCGCTGCTGGCGGCGCTGGCCGAGCGCTACGCGGAGCTCGGGCGCATGTGGAGCGGGCTGGCGGAGGCCGCGCTCCCGGATGATGTCCCGATGCTGCGCGAGGCGAAGGAGCTCTACGCCCGCAAGGCCGAGCTGCTGCACGCCGGCGCCGGGGCGGAGGCTGTGGCGGGCGTGTGGCGGCGCCTCGGCGAGCTCGAGGCGCAGGCGCGCGAGGCGTTCCCGCTGTCCGACGCGGCCTACGCCGAGCTGCGAGCGCAGCTGCGGGCGCACGTCGCGGCGCTCCACGAGGCGGAGGTCGCCGCCCACGGCGCCATCCCGCAGGCGCTTCCCTAAGTGGAACCGATCTTCCGTTTTCCGAGCAGTGGTGCTATACTAGGGCGCGCTGCACACTGGAGCCGGAGGGGCGGGGCCTCTCCGTGCCGCGCCAGAGGGCGCTTCGGGGGCAGCGGCCCCTGAAACACCGTTGTTTGGGATGTGGATTGGTGGGGTGCTATGGCTGCTTCGGATCGCCGCCGCGAGCGACGTGACGCGCAGCGGAACATGGAGCGGGTATTGCACGCGGCGCGCGAGCTGTTCGCCGAGCGTGGCGCCGACGTCACGATGGAGGAGGTGGCGCGGCGGGCCGGCGTGGGCGTCGGGACGATCTACCGCTGCTTTCCGAGCAAAGAGCAGCTGTACGCGGCGGTGAGCCACGCCGCCTGCGCCGACACCCGGCACTCGCTGCAGGCGGCGACCGAGGCGGCGCACGATCCGCTGGGGAAGCTGCGGGCGCTGGTGGTGGTGCAGTACCGCAGCAGCCAGCGCATGGCGGCGCCGGTGGACGGGGCTTCTGCCGAGCAGCCGGGCTGGTCGCCGCCGGTCGAGTCGCTGGAGCTGTACCAGGCGCTGCACGCCATCGTGTCCGAGGTGATCGCGGAGGGGCAGCGGTGCGGGCAGCTGCGCGCCGGCGACCCGTCGGTGCTGGCGGCAATCTGCCTCGAGCTGCTCAGCCCGCGCGCCTTCCAGAACATTGCGCGGGTTGCCGGCGGCGGACCGGACGACGTGGCCGAGCGGATCGTCGAGTTCGTGCTGCACGGGCTGGCGGCGTAGGCCGCCGAGCGCGCTAGCTCACGACTGTGTACTGGACGGGCGTTCCGATGAACTCCCCGTACTGCTCGACGGCGGCGGCGATGGCGGCCTCCTGCGCGGGGGTGAGCGGGGCGAACGGCGCGACCGTGATGACTGTCGTTCCGCGGGCGAAGGTTCGCCGCCAGCTCCCGACGAAGCGGTCGCCGACTATGACGAGCGAGTCGAAGATGACGTTCTGAGGGATGACCTGCCCGGCGGCGCGCGACCCGCCGTGCGGCGAGAACGCGATCACCAGCTCGTCGTACGGCGGCAGCAGGAAGGCGGACTCTGTTTCGGAGGCGGGCGGCATCGAGGCCGGGAAATAGTAGGTCTGGCCGTCGATCGTCGTGTGGTCCAGCTCCGAGGCCACCAGCGCGAGGCCGGCTCTGGCATCGGCCATTGTGAGCCCCGACCACCAGGCGAAGTCGTGGACTGTGGCCGGGCCGTGGCCCGTGTAGTAGCGCCGGGTGAGCTCGGCCAGAGCCTCCTCGCGCGGCAGGCGCCGGGCGTGGGGCGCGCGCTCTTCGAGCAGGGCGTAGGTGATCTGCTTGCCGCGCCGGGGCCCGCTGCACACCACAGCATCCAGCTCGGCGCGCTGGACGATATGCGCAAGCCGCACCCCCCGGGCGACGATCCCGGCCCGCTCGAGCGCGGCTCCGAGCTCGGCGCGGGTGCACGTCCGCCCGCCCCGCAGCGCTTCGGCGATCACGGCGTTGCTGCGCTCGAACAGGGCCTCGTCAAGCTCGAGCTGGCGGTACATAGAGGCATTGGCGGCGTTGACGCGCGGCGCGGTGAGCTCGAGGAGCCAGCGGATATCGGCGGGCGTGACGTAGTGCCAGGTCGGGCGCATGACGTGCGTGCGCAGGATCGTCCCGTCGGCCAGCGCCCGCTCGATCTGGTCGTCGGTGGCGTGCCGCATGCGTATGCCGAGCGCCCACTTGGCGTCCTCGTACTCCTGCGCCTGCACCGCGCCCAGCCAGGCGACGACCTCCTGCGGCGAGTGAAACGGGCGCTGCGTCAGCCCTTGCTGCGCGAGGCGCTGAAGGACGAGCGAAGATTTGTGCATCAAAGTGCTCCATTCGGCAAGTAGGGCGGTGCGGGTGCATTACATCCAACGTTCCACTTGACTCTAGCAGACAATGAGGACACGATCGGTCCGCATTCTGCGGCGAATCGCCGCGCGGGAGCGGGCGGAGCGGCGGCGTGGGCCGCGTTACTGGAAGGGAAGTGAGCTATGCGCGAGACGCCTGTGCGGGCAGCGACCGGGGCACGGCAGCGGCGGGTGATGCTGCTGACGACGGCGCACAGCTACCGGGCCGAGGCGTTTGCCGCGGCCGCGCGCCGCCTGGGGGTGGAGCTCGTGGCCGCGGTGGACATGCCGCCCGAGCTGGCCGAGCTGTGGCACTACCCGCTCGGCGCGCGCTTCGACGACCTGGAGGCAGCGCGGCGGGCGATCACCGCCTACGCAGCGGAGCACCCGCTGGATGCGGTGCTGGCGGTGGACGACAGCGGGAGCCTGCTGGCGGCCGACGCGAGCGCGGCGCTCGGCCTGCCGCACAACGCGCTGCGGGCGGCGGAGGCGGCGCGCGACAAGCACCTGATGCGCACGCTCATGGCCGAGGCGGGCGTGCCGGTGCCGCGCTTCCGGCTATGCTCCACCGCCGACGACCTGGCGGCGCTGGCGCGGGAGGTGGAGTACCCGTGCGTCGTCAAGCCGACGCGGCTCAACGGCAGCCGGGGCGTGATGCGGGCCGATGACCCGCCCTCGTTCGTGGCGGCGGCGCAGCGGCTCTCCCGGCTGCTGCACGAGATCTACCCTGGGGAGGAGCCGAAGCCGTTCCTGGTGGAGGAGTTCATCCCCGGCTTCGAGGTGGCGCTCGAGGGCCTGCTCGACGATGGGGAGCTGCAGGTGCTGGCGCTGTTCGACAAGCCGGACCCGCTCGACGGCCCGTTCTTCGAGGAGACGATCTACGTGACCCCGTCGCGGCTTCTGGCCGAGACACAGGCGGCGATCGCGCAGTGCGCGCAGGACGCGGCGCGGGCGATCGGGCTGGTGATGGGGCCGGTCCACGCCGAGCTGCGCGTCAACGAGCGCGGGCCGTGGCTGGTGGAGGTGGCGGGGCGCTCGATCGGCGGGCTGTGCTCGCGCACGCTGCAGTTCGGCACCGACGCCACGCTAGAGGAGCTGATCCTGCGCCAGGCGTGCGGCCTCCCGGTCGAGTCGACCAGCCTGGCGGGCCAGGCCAGGGGCGTGATGATGATCCCGATCCCGAGCGAAGGCCTGCTGCGGCGGGTGAGCGGCGAGGAGGAGGCGCGCGCCGTGCCGGGGATCGAGGACGTCCAGATCACGGCGCGGGTGGGCTACCCGATCGTGCCGCTGCCGGAGGGCGACAGCTACCTGGGGTTCATCTTCGCCCGCGGCGCGACGCCCGAGGAGGTCGAGGCGGCCCTGCGCGAGGCCCACACGCGGCTGAGGTTCACGATCGAGCCGGTGATCGCGCTGCACGTGGGGACGTAGGGGCGCTGAGCGCGCGACGTGTCACGGGCCGCGCTCGCTCACTTCTTCCGCCGCGGCCCGCCCTTGCCGCCCTGCCCCTCTGGCGACCAGCCCTCGGGCATCCGCGCGCCCTCGCCGAAGAAGAACTCCTCGGCCTGGGCCATGAGGAGCCGCTGGGCCTGCGGGTCGATCATGCTCAGCCCGTAGTGGTTGATGATCAGCACGGCCTGCTGCATCCACATGTCCCACGCCTGGCGCGAGATGTGCTCGTAGATGCGCTGCCCGAGCTCGCCGGGGTAGGGCGGCCGGTCGAGGCCGGGGAGCTCGCGGCCGAGCTTCGCGCAGTGGACCATCCTCGCCATCTGGGTGCCTCTCTCGCTGGCGCTTCTGCTGCGTGACATTATACCTGCTCGAGGGCTCATGCGCGCGATCTTCTTCGGGATGCCCGGCGCTTTCTCGCTCGCGGCGCTCGACGCGCTGCTGGCGGCGGGACGGCAGGTCGACGCGGTGGTCGTTCCGGCCCGCCGCGACGCGCCGTTCGCGCTGCGGCGTGCGGACGCTCCTGCGCCGGCCGGCACGATCCCGCTGGCGGGACCCGGCCGCGCGGCGGACATCGTGGCGCGGGCGTGGGAGCGCGGGCTGCCGGTGCTGGAGCTGGCGCGCGAGCGGGCCGCGGAGGCGCGCGAGGGGCTGGCTGCGCTGCGCCCGGACGTGGTGTGCGTCGCCTGCTGGCCGCGGCGCATCCCGGCGGAGCTGCTCGCGCTGCCGCCCCTGGGCTTCCTGAACGTCCACCCCTCGCTGCTGCCGGCGTTCCGCGGCCCTGAGCCGCTGTTCTGGATCTTCCGCAGCGGCGCGCCGGCCGGCGTCACCGTCCACTTTATGGACGAGGGGCTCGACAGCGGCCCGATCGCCGCCCAGGAGCCGGTCGAGCTGCCGGACGGCATCTCGGGGCCGGAGGCGGAGGCGCGCTGCGCCGGGGTGGGCGGGCGGCTGCTGGCCGAGGCGCTGCGGCGGCTGGAGGCGGGCGCGCTGGAGCGGCGGCCGCAGCCACCGGGCGGGTCGGCGTACGGGCCGCCGGGGCCGGACGACTTCACGCTCGACACCGGCTGGCCGGCGCGGCGGGCGTTCAACTTCATGCGCGGCACGGCGGAGTGGGGCGAGCCGTACCCGGTGGTGGCGGGAGGCGAGCGGCTGCTGCTGATCGAGGCGCTGGCGTTCGACCCGGCGGCGGAGCTCGGCGCGCCGGCGGTGCGCAGCGGGGAGATCGCCCGCGTGCAGTTCGCGCCAGGGGTGCTGACGGCGCTGGCCGCGAAGGCACCGGCGGGCTGAGGGGGAGTGCTATAATAGCACCCGGCGCAGTGGAGGAAGGGGATGCTCAAGCTCGCGGACTTCTACCACCTGCCGGAGCTGGACGCGATCCTCGCCACGCTGATCGCCGACCCCTCCGGCCTGATCGTCGTCGCCGGCCTGGACCCGCGCCCGGCGTCGGGCGCGGCGCTTCTGCCGAGCGGCAGGGCGACGATCTTCCGCCTCCTGCTCAACGAGCTGCTCGAGGCGCACCCGCGCTCCAAGGCGGTCGTCGTCGCCCCGGAGCGCGACGTGGTGCGCATCCCGCGCGGCTACGGGCGGCGGGTCAGCTTCGCGCTCACCCAGCCGCCGCTGAGCTACGCCGACCAGATCCGGGCCGCCGCGGAGCGCAAGCCCGACCTGCTGGTGATCGACCGCCTGTGTCCCGAGAACGTCGGGCCGGCGCTGGAGGCCGCCAAGCGCGGCCTGCGGGTGCTCAGCCAGATGGACACCGTCTTCCGCGGGGCGGCCGTCGCGCGGCACCTGATGGACCTCGGCGCGCCCGCGGGCCTGCTCGACGCGCTGTGCTGGGTGCTGGCGGTCCAGCGCGTGCCCACGCTCTGCGTGCACTGCCGGGCGCCTGTGGCGCCGGAGCCGGCGCTGCTGGAGCGGCTGCAGAGCGCGGGCAGGCGGCTGCGGGAGGGCGAGGCGTCGTTCTACCGCGCGGCGGGGTGTCAGGAATGCGGCTACAGCGGCCGCTCGGGTGACATCGCCGTGTTCGACGTCTTCCGCGCGCCGACCTTCCGCCCGGCGCAGGCGGCGGCCACCGAGCGCCGCGCGGACGAGGCGCACCTGCTGTCGCTCGAGGCGTACGCGCTGGAGCTGGCGCGGCAGGGCTACCTCGCCGCGGAGGACGTGGCCGAGCTAGGCGAGGACCAGCTGCGCCGCACCTACCGGCTGCTGACCGCCAGCGAGGAGGCGCTCACGCGCGCGAACGCGACGCTAGAGCGCAAGATCGTCGAGCTGGAGGCGGCGAACCGCGTGCTGCAGCAGCGCACCGCCGCGCTGATCTCGCTGCAGGACATCGGCAACGCGCTGACGACCTCCGCCGACCTCCCGGAGCTGGTCGGGCGGGTCTGCCGCTACGCGCGCGACCTGTGCGGCGCCGACCGGGCCATCCTCTACCTGCGGCGCGACCCGGACGAGGCGGAGGTGCTGGCGGTGAGCGGCTGGTCCCCATCGCTGCTGCACCAGCGCCTGCCGGCCGAAGCGGTCTTCGGCGCGCAGCCGGCGGGCGGCCCGGAGCCGTTCCACGGCTGGCCGCCGGGCATCCCGCCGCGCCACGCCGACGTGGAGGGCGGGCTGCTGCGGGCCGGGCTGCGCGTGCCGCTGGTGGCGCAGGAGAAGCACGTGGGCCTGATGATCGTCCACACCACGCTCAAGGCGCGCTTCGCGCCCGGCGAGGTCGCGCTGCTGTACTCCTTCGCCAACCAGGCGGCGCTCTCCATCCAGCGGGCGCTGCTGGTGGACCAGCTGCGCGAGAAGATCGCGATGCTCGAGGAGGCGCAGGCGCAGCTGATCGCCAAGGAGCGCCTCGAGCGCGAGATGGAGCTGGCGCGCGAGGTCCAGCAGAGCGTGCTGCCGCGCGTCTTCCCGCAGGTGCCCGGCTTCGCCTTCGCCGCGCGCAACGAGCCGGCGCGGCAGGTGGGCGGCGACTTCTACGACGTGTTCCTGCTGGACGAGGACCGCTTCGGCGTGGTGATCGCCGATGTCTCGGGGAAGGGGATGCCGGCCGCGCTCTACATGGCGCTGGCCCGCAGCCTGCTGCTGGCGGAGGGGCGCCGCGAGCGCTCGCCGCGCGCCGCGCTGCTGAACGTCAACCGGCTGCTGCGCGAGCTCGGCGAGCCGCACATGTTCGTCACCGTGTTCTACGGCATCGTCGAGGCGACGACGCGCCGGCTGATCTACTGCCGCGCCGGGCACGACTACCCGGTGCTGCTGCGGGACGGGCACGCGCAGACGCTGGACGGCGAGGGGACGGTGCTGGGCTTCTTCAGCGAGCGCGAGCTCATGCTGGCCGAGGAGTGCCTCACGCTCGCGCCGGGCGACCGGCTGGTGCTCTACACCGACGGGCTGACCGACGTGATGAACGGCGACGGGGAGCGCTACGAGTTCGCCCGGCTGCTCGAGCTGCTCAGGGCCGGCGCGACGCTGAGCGCCGCCGAGCTGGTGGACACCACGCTGGCGGAGCTGGCGGCGTACCAGGGCGACGCGCCGCAGTACGATGATATGACCCTGCTGGTGGTCGAGGTCAGCGGGTGATCGTGACGCTCGAGGATCTGATCTGGCTCGACCGCTGCCCGCGCCGCCTGTGGCTCGACCGGCACGCCGGCGGGGCGCCGCGGGCCGAGCCGACCCGCGACGCGCGCGCCCGCAGCGAGGCCAACCGGGTGCACATCGAGCGCCTCGTGGCTACGTCCGGCGCTGCGGCGGTCCCCGATGGCCCCTGGGAGGAGCGGCTGGCGGCGACGGCGGCGCTGGTGCGCGCCGGGGCGCCGCTGATCGCGTGGGCGGCGCTCGAGGCCACGGCCGGCGAGCTGACCCTGCGCGCGGTCGCCCACCTGCTGCGCCGGACGCGTGATCCGGCGGCGCCGGGCGGGTGGGCGTACTGCCCGATCGACATCCGCCTGCACGGCGAGCCGACGCGCTGGGACCGGACGCGGATCGACGCGCTGCGCTGGCTGGCGGGGGCCGCGCTCGGCTACCCGCGCCCGCCGGACGGTGAGCTGTGGCTGGGGGCGGATGGCGCCGGCCCGGCCAGGGTGCTGCACCGCCGCGGAGATGCCGCCGCGGTCGGGCAGGCGCTGGCCGGGCGCTACGATGCGCTGCTGGCCGGGCCGGCGCCGCCGATCTGGTTCGACAGCAACCACTGCACCTTCTGCCCCTGGCACGACGCCTGCGACCGCGCGGCGCTCGCGGAGCTGGACCTCGCCACGCTCCCCGGCCTGCGCCGCACCCACGTCCGGGCGCTGCGGGCGCGCCGGATCACGAGCGTGCCGCAGCTGGCCAGGCTGCGCCAGGGCGCGCTGGCGGACATCCCGGACAGCGACGAGGCGACCGAGCGGCGGCTGCGGGCCAACGCGGAGGCGCTGGTGAGCGGGCGCGCGGTTCGGCGGGGCGAGCTTGCGGACGGCGTGTGGCCGGCGGTCCCGCCGGAGGAGCGCGGGCAGGTGCTGTTCCTCGATGTGGAGACCGACCCGCTGACGCGCGAGCCGTGGGCGGTCGGCTGGATGGACGCCGGCGGCGCGGTGGGCATGGCGATCGTCGCGCCGGTCGCGCGCCCGAAGCGGGTGGCGCTCGAGGCGGTGCGGGTGACGCTGGTGCGCACGGCGGCGCAGGCGTGGCGGGCGGCCGCCGAGGTGGCCGGGGCCGCGCCGGCGGTCGTTCACTGGGGCGACGCGGAGAGCCTGCTGCTGGCGCGCACGGCCGGAAGGGAGGCGCGCGCGGCGCTTGGCCCGCGGCTGCGCGACCTGCACGCCGCCCTGACCGAGACGGTGGCGCTGCCCATCCCCCGGCTGAGCACGCAGCGCAGCGCGGGGCTCAAGCCGGTGGCGGGGTGGCTCGGCTACCGCTGGCCGAACGGCGCCGACCACTGGGGCGACGGCTGGGAGGCGTACCTCGCCTGGCGCAGAACGTGGCGGGCGCGCCAGCGCGGGGCGCCGCCGCCTGCGCTCGCGCGGCTTGGCCCGGCGGTCGCCTACCTGCGCAGCGACCTGGAGGCGCTGGCGGCCGTGTGGCGCTGGTACGTCGAGCTTGTCTCAGGGGGCGGGGCGGCCGCCGGGAGAGACCCGTAGCGGGCAGGCGGCGACGTTTCCCGCAGGCCCGGTGTATGTGGCTGTGTCTGCGTGGGGCGGCGGAGCTCCGCGTGCAGATACACTGGACCGAGAGAACCTTTGCTCAGTGAGGAGGCGCACGGCCATGACTACCCACCCAGGTGAGCCCTTCGCTTCGCTCTCAGGACGGCCGGCGGACGCGCCGGTGGTGCGCTACCCGGACCCGGCGATCCAGGTGCTCGACCCGCGCTTCGCGCCCTACCGGCTCGGCAACGCGGCCGTGGAGCGGCTGTGGACCGGCGGCCGCTGGACGGAGGGGCCGGTCTGGTTCGGCGACGGCCGCTTCCTGCTCTGGAGCGACATCCCCAACAACCGGATGCTGCGCTGGAGCGAGGAGACCGGCGCCGTCAGCGTGTTCCGCAGCCCGTCCAACCACAGCAACGGCAACACCCGCGACCGGCAGGGGCGGCTGATCACCTGCGAGCACAGCGGGCGGCGCGTCACGCGCACCGAGTACGACGGGCGGATCACCGTGCTGATGGACAGCTTCGACGGCAAGCGGCTGAACGCCCCGAACGACGTGGTGGTGGCCTCCGACGGCGCGATCTGGTTCACCGACCCTGGGTACGGCATCCTGATGAACTACGAGGGCGAGCGGGCGCCGTTCGAGCTGCCGACGCGCGTCTACCGCCTCGACCCGCACACCGGGCGGGCGACCGTCGTCGCCGAGGACTTCGAGCGGCCGAATGGGCTGTGCTTCTCGCCGGACGAGAGCCGGCTGTACATCGTGGACACGGGGGCGCCGGCGAACATCCGGGTCTTCGATGTGGTGGACGGCGTGCGGCTGACGGGCGACCGGGTGTTCGTGAACATGGCGCCGGGGATGGCGGACGGCATCAGGACCGACCGCGACGGGAACCTGTGGGTGGCCGCCGGGTGGGGCGGCGAGGGCTACGACGGCGTCCACTGCTACACGCCGGACGGCGAGCTGATCGGCAAGATCCTGCTGCCCGAGCCGTGCTCGAACCTGTGCTTCGGCGGGCTCAAGAAGAACCGGCTGTTCATGACCGCCGGGCAGTCGCTCTACTCGGTGTACGTCGAGACCGTCGGCAGCCAGACGCCGTAGCGGGCGCAGGCGAAGTTTCGCCCGCGCCTGCCGCAGCGCCCCCTCCATCAGCGCAGCTCGAAAGCGCCCTGCAGCCTTCGGCCGAGCCGATCCAGACCTGGAGCGCCCGGCCCGCCCGGCCGCGGGGCGCTGCGCTCGCCTCAGCTCGCTACCCGAGGACTCTGCCGAGAAACGCGAGCACGGCGTCGTTGAACTGGCCGGGCCGCTGCAGCGGCGCGAAGTGGCTCACACCGCGGAGGGTGACCAGCTCTGCGCCCGGGATGCTCCGGGCCAGGTACTCGGCGTGCTCGGGCAGGATGAACTCATCGCGCTCGCTCTGGACGACCGTGACCGGCACGCGGACCTGCGCCAGGTCGCGCGCCGAGTAGTCGGGCTGCGTCTGCTGCATGCGGCTGACCGCCTCGGCGAAGTCCGCGAACTGGCCCGGCGTCTCGGAGAGCCGGGCGTAGTCCTCGGTGTGCCTTTTGAAGCAGCGGTCGAGGAGCGGGTTGGGCTCCGTAAGCTCCCTGACGCCGCTCGGGTCCACGTTGCAGGCGAAGAAGAACACGCCGGCGGCGCGCGCCGGGGCCTGCATGGCGAGCGTCAACGCGACGACCGCGCCGTCGCTCCAGCCCACGAGGGCGGCCCTCTCCAGCTGCAGCGCGCCCATGACCGCCAGAACGTCGGATGCCATCAACTGGTACGTGAAGGGGCGCGCGTCGCGCGTGCTGCGCCCGTGGCCGCGGCTATCGACCACAACCGCGCGGTAGCCGCGCCCGACCAGCGCTGGAACCTGGTACCCCCAGTTGCCGCTGTGCCCGAGGCCGCCGTTCAGCAGGACGGCGGGCGGGCCGGAGCCGTAGGCCGCGTACCAGATCCGGGCGCCCTCGTGCTCGACGTAGCCGTGGTTGGCGGCGGCGGGCAGCGGCGGGGCGCCGTGCGCCTCGAACCGACTGAGGTCGTCGTCGTACATCTCCGCGGGCGGCATCGGTCCCTCCTTCCCTCATCTCGCACGATATGCGCGGCGGCCTCAGGGCGGGCCCGGACGGCGCAGCCCGCGCGTGTATTGTAGTCGCCCGGCCGGGCAGCGAATCGACAAGGCGGCCGGGGTGTTTTGGCGTATAATCGTGCCCGGCCGTCGCAGAACACCCGATAGATGTTCTCGACACTCTGGGCGGGAGGCGCCGGGGGCGCGGCCCTCCGGCTCCCGCTTTGTGACTAGAGAGGGAGCAGCGATGAGCGAGCGGATCGGATTCATCGGCCTCGGGATCATGGGCCGCGGCATGGCGCGCAATCTCCTCAAGGCCGGCTTCGAGGTGCGCGTGTGGAACCGCACCGCGAGCCGCATGGACGAGCTGGTGGCCGAGGGCGCGGGTCCGGCGAGCAGCCCGGGCGATGTCGCGCACCACACCGACATCGTGATCACCTGCGTGAGCGACACGCCGGACGTCGAGGAGGTGATCCTGGGCGAGAGCGGGGTGATCCGCGGCGCGCGGCCGGGCAGCCTGGTGATCGACATGAGCACCATCAGCCCGCAGGCGACGCAGGCGATCGCCCAGAAGCTGGCCGAGCGGCAGATCCACTTCCTGGACGCGCCGGTGAGCGGCGGGAGCGAGGGGGCGGCGCGGGGCACGCTGAGCATCATGGTCGGCGGCGACGCCGAGCAGGTGGAGCGCGCCATGCCCGCCTTCCAGGCCATGGGCAAGACGATCACGCACGTCGGGCCGGTGGGAGCCGGGCAGACGGTGAAGCTGGTCAACCAGATCCTGGTGGTGGGCAACATGCTGGCGGCGGCCGAGGCGCTGCTCTTCGCGCAGGCCGGCGGGGTGGACCTGCGCAAGACGCTGGCGGCGGTGGTGGGCGGCGCGGCGGGCAGCTGGATGCTGGCGAACCGCGGGCCGCAGGTGATCGAGCGCGACTGGCGGCCGGGCTTCACGATCGACCTGCAGCAGAAGGACCTGCGGCTGGTGCTCGAGGCGGCCAGCCAGCTCGGGGTGCCGCTGCCGGCGACCGCGCTCATCCAGCAGCTGTACCGGACGCTGCAGGCGCGCGGGCTCGGCCACGAGGGGAACCACGCGCTGATCAAGGCGCTCGAGCACCTGGCGGGCTTCGAGGTGGCGGCGCCCAAGGCGGAGGGGTGAGGCGAGGGCTGCGCCCCCGCGCCCC
>CALJIC010000260.1 GCA_937974195.1 uncultured Roseiflexaceae bacterium
AGGGGCCGCTGCCCCTCACCCTGGAGAGCGCGAGAGGGCAGCGGTCCTCTCGCCCTGAAACACGCTGCGACCGCAAACGCAGCTCGGGGCTAGCCCCGACACGACCGAGCGCGAGGGGCCGCTGCCCCTCACCCTGGAGAGCGCGAGAGGGCAGCGGTCCTCTCGCGCTGAAACACGCTGTGACCGCAAACGGGGTTCGGGGCTAGCCCCGACACGACCGAGCGCGAGGGGCCGCTGCCCCTCACCCTGGAGAGCGCGAGAGGGCAGCGGTCCTCTCGCCCCGAAACACGCCGCAAGGCACATAGGGACTGAGGGGCGCCCAGCCAGGCGCCTCGACCGGAGGCATCCATGCCAACACTGAAGATCAAGTACCGCTCATTCGACGGCTTCGAGCGCGCGCTCGAGACCCAGACCCGCCACTTCGCCTCGCTGCACCCCGGCGTGCAGTTCGAGATGAGCCACGCCGGCCCCGAGGAGCTCTACGCCGAGATGGTCGAGGGCGGCGGCGCGACCAGCGGCGACTACGACATCTTGCTCGCGCTGACCGACTGGCTGCCGGACCTGATGCGCCGCGGCGGCCTGCTACGCCTCGACGAGTACCTGGCCGCGGACCCGCCCCAGGACTGGCCGCACGGCTGGGCCGAGTCCGTGCTCGGCCTGCAGCGCGACGCCGCCGGGCACGTCTACGGGCTGCCCTACCACGACGGGCCGGAGATCTTTCACTACCGCACCGACCTGTTCGAGGACCCGGCCGAGCAGCGGCGCTACGAGCGCCTCTACGGCCGCCCGCTGCGCGTCCCCGAGACCTGGAGCGAGTTCCTCGACGTCGCGCGCTTCTTCACCCGCCCCGGCGACGGGCTGTACGGCACGGTGGTCGCCGGGCTCAACGACGGCCACAACACCGTCTACGACTTTATGATCCACCTCTGGAGCCGCGGCGGCCGGCTGCTCGACGAGCGGCTCCGGCCGGCCTTCCACGGCCCCGCCGGGCAGGAGGCGCTGCAGTTCTACGTCGACCTGGTGACGAAGCACGGCGTCTGCCCGCCGCGCACCCTCGAGTACGACAGCGTCCAGGCCGGCGTGGCCTACGCCGCGGGCGAGGGCGCCACGATGCTCAACTGGTCCGGCTTCATGGCCGTGGCGCAGCTCCCGCCGAGCGTGATCATCGGCAAGACCCGCTGCGCGCCCATCCCGCGCGGCGACGGGCCGCAGGGCCGCCACGCCAGCCTCAACGTCTACTGGGTGCTCGGCATCTGCGCCGGCAGCCGCCAGCCGGACCTGGCCTACCAGTTTCTGAAGGAGACCGCCTCGCCGGCGATGGACAAGGTCACGTCGCTCTCGGGCGGCACCGGCGTGCGCCTGAGCACCTGGAACGACCCCGAGATCCGCGCGCAGTTCCAGTACTACGAGGTGATCGAGGAGGTCCACCGCGGCGCGGATACGCTGCCGGCGATCCCCGAGTACCCGGCGCTCAACGAGGTCTTCAACCGCATGTCGTGGGACGCGGTGCAGGGGCGCAAGAGCGTGCCGGATGCGCTGCGCGACGCGGCGGCTGAGTGCGAGGAGATTCTGGCGCACTACTACAGGTAGACGCGCGAGCGGCATCGCTGGAGCGAGCGGCGGCCGGCGCGCGAGACTCCGCAGGAGCGGCGCGGCCTGAACTCAGATCTCCGCGCTCCCGGCCTCGGTGTCCTCCGCGCCCGCGTGCTCTTGCGCTCTCGGGCTCTCGTGCTCTGTACTCTCATACTCTCCGTGTCCTCCGTGTTCTCCGAGGATAGAAAGGTCCTGCAACGATGCCCCTCCGTCCACCCTGGATCGACCCGCGCCTGCGCGAGCTGCCGCCGCGCCCGTGGCGCAAGATTCACCTCGACTACCACAACAGCGAGCACATGCCGCGCCTCGCTGAGCAGTTCGACCCCGACGAGTTCGGCGACACGCTCGCGCGCGCCCACGTCGACGCGATCGTCGTGTTCGCCAAGGACATGCACGGCTACTTCTACTACCCGACGGAGAGCGGCCCGGTCCACCGCGGCCTGAGCTTCGACCTGCTCGGCGCGCAGGTTGAGGCGTGCCGCGCCCGCGGCATCAAGGTCTACGCCTACTACTGCGTCACCTGGGACAACTACCTGGCCGAGCACCACCCGGAGTGGCTGGTCTGGAAGCGCGACCGCACCACCTACCTGCCGAAGTTCGACCAGACGCCGGGCTGGACGGCGCTGTGCCTCTCGAACGAGGACTTCGTCTCGCTGGTGCTGCAGCACTCGCGCGAGATTCTCGAGCGGTACGAGCTGGACGGCATCTGGTACGACATGCCGCTGCCGATCAACGGCGAGTGCTTCTGCCGCAACTGCCTGGCGCAGCTCCGGGCAGCCGGCCACGATCCGCTCGACACGCTCGCGCAGCGGCGCCACAAGCAGCTGCTGCTGACGGAGT
Source organism: uncultured Roseiflexaceae bacterium (assembly GCA_937974195.1). Classification (GTDB taxonomy): domain Bacteria; phylum Chloroflexota; class Chloroflexia; order Chloroflexales; family Roseiflexaceae; genus CALJIC01. The sequence continues at coordinate 2,434 of CALJIC010000260.1, forward strand.
TCATGCGCCGGACGCACGAGCTGGCGCACAGCATCCGCCCCGGCTGCCAGGTGGACCACAACAACCAGACGCGCCTGGGGCTCGGCCAGCGCGCGCCCTTCATGGACAACATCGACATCGAGGCGCTGCCGACCGCCTTCTGGGGCTACCTGTACTTCCCGGCCAACGTCCGCTACGCCCGCACGTTCGGCACGAGCGTGTGCGGCATGAGCGGGCGCTTCCAGGGGGCCTGGGCCGACTTCGGCGGGCTCAAGCACCCCAACCAGCTGCGCTCCGAGCTGCCCGGCATCATCGCCCAGGGCGCCCAGTGCGACCTCGGCGACCAGCTGCCGCCGAACGGGCGCCTCGACCCGGCGGTGTACGACACGATCGGGCAGGTCTACGCGGAGATCGAGCGCCTCGAGCCGTTCCTCAACCGCGCCGTGCCGGTGACCGAGGCGGCGATCGTGGTCGCCGGCGCCCCGCTGGAGGACATCGGTACCTCGCACCCGAACCTGGCGGGCTCCACCGGGCGGGCGGTGTACGGCCTGACGCGTCTGCTGATGGAGTGCCGCGTCCAGTTCGATATCATCGAGCCGGACCAGGATCTGGAGCGCTACCGGCTGCTGGTGCTGCCGGACGGCCTGGAGGTGGACGAAGGGCTGGCCCAGCGGCTGCGCGCGTACCTGGCGGGCGGCGGCGCGATCTTCGCCAGCCACTCCGCGCTGCGACTGGCGGGGACGGACACGCTCTGGGCCGAGGAGCTCGGGCTCGAGTACCGCGGCGAGTCGCCCTTCGCCCCGGCCTACCTGAAGCTCGCGCTCGGATCGCAGGCCTCGGCTGCCGGCGCTCAGCTCTGGGAGGGGCTGCCGGACTACGAGTACGCGCTCTACGAGGGGACGGCGCAGTGGCTGCCGCGCGACCCCTCGGCGGTGGTGGCGTATGTCGGCGAGCCGCTCTTCCAGCGCAGCCCGCAGCACTACACCAGCCACGCCCAGACGCCGTTCGACCACCTGACCGACTACGCCGCAGCGGTCGTGCGGGGCCGTCTGGCGGCCACCGCCTTCCCGATCGGCGCGAGCTACCACCGGCACGGCTACTGGATCTACCGCGAGGTGTTGCGCCGGCTGCTGGGCGCGGTGCTCCCCAAGCGCCTGGTCGAGAGCGACGCGCCGCTCAGCGCCGAGCTCGCGGTCACCCACCAGGCGGCGGGCGCCGACCACCCCGAGCGCTGGATGGTCCACGTGGTCAACTTCTCGCCCAACCGCCGCGGCCCGGAGCACCCCGAGTACCTCGAGGACCCGATCCCGCTGCACGACGTGCGCGTGACTCTGCGCGCTGACCGGCCGTTCCGGCGCGCCTACCTCGCGGCGAGCGGCGCCGAGCTGCCGCTCAGCGCCACGGCCAACGGCGCCTCAGCCGTCGTGCCGCGGGTGCAGTTCGGGGAGATCGTCGTGTTCGAGTAGCGCAGCGTCAGCAGGCGATCTCGCCGCACGCCAGCGCCAGCGTGACGGGGCTCGTCAGCACATCGGCTCGCGCTCGGGCCAGGAGTGGCGCACTGCGCCCGAGCGCGGCTCGCCGACCGGCGCATCGCTGGAGGAGTGGCCTCCACACAGCGTTCGACCTGCCGATGGGAGCGGCGCCAGCGGGCGATCGAATTCGCGCCTCGCTGGTGCCGCAGCGCCGGCGACAGCTTCCACCTCATGCGCCCGCGCACATCCCCAGGCCGCAGCGGCGCCCCGCTGGCGTCGGGCGCGGTATCGAGCGCAGCCGCGGCGCGGCGTGTTCTTCTGACTGTATCAGAGACAATATCTTCCCTAGCTCCACCTGCACTTCCGGCAGCCACGCGGGACGTCCACGGAGATACTACCGCTAGCGTGTGACACGTACCGTCACACTTGCTCACACGCGCCCCGTCCGCTATACTGGCATAGTCTGGCGAACAGATGTCCAACATCGCGGCTATGAGCAGAAGCAGCCCCGACCCGCTGGCAACGACACGCCTTGCCGCCCGCGCCGTCCCTCCGTGCGGCGTCACTACGGGCGATGTGCTGGCCGGCCGGTTCCGCCTCGGGGCTGTGATCGGCTGGGGCGGCCAGGCGGTGGTCTTCTACGCGCAGGATATCGGGCCGCGCAGCGCCGGCCCGCTCGCCGTCAAGGTCGTCCGCACCGACCTGAGCGCGGCGGCCAGGCGCGAGGCGACCGAGCTGCTCAAGTGGGAGGCCGCGCTGCTCAGGCGTCTGCGCCACCCCGCGCTGCCGCGCCTGCGCCACCTGCACAGCGGCGGGGGCGCCACGTGGCTCGCGCGCGAGCTCGTGGACGGCACGCCGCTCAGCGCCATACTGCGCCAGGGGCCGGTGGACCCGGCCCGGGTGCGCGACTGGGCCATCCAGCTCTGCGCCCTGCTGCGCTACCTCCACACGCGCACGCCGCCGGTGATCTGCGGCGACCTGAAGCCGGCGAACCTGGTGCTCCGGCCGGACGGGAGGCTGACGCTGATCGACCTCGGCGCGGCGCAGACCCGCACGCGCCGGCCACCGCGCAAGGCCCGCCCGCACTACGGCACCCCGGGCTACGCCGCGCCCGAGCAGCTGGGCGGCCGCGGCATCGATGAGCGCAGCGATGTCTTCAGCCTCGCCGCCACCTGCTACGAGCTGCTGACCGGCATCGACCCGGGGCTCACGCCGCTGGTGTTCGACTGGGCGCGGCTCTCGGCGGCTGCGCCGACCCTGGCCCGCGCCCTGCGCCCGGCGCTCGCGCCGGACCCGTGGCAGCGCCCGCCCACCGCGGCGGCCCTCCACGCCACGCTCGCGCGCCTGCCCCGCAGCGCGCCGCTGGCGCTCGCGCCGGGCGCCGTCGTCCACACGCCCCGCGACCTCGCCGAAGCCGGGCTGCGCCACCCGCGCGCCCTGGAGGCGGCGCTCGCCGACGGGACGTGCGAGCGGTGGCTGGCCGACCACACCGATCCGGCGCTCGGGGCGCTGCTCCACCGCTACCGCGCCGAGCGCAGAGCTGCCCCGCGGGCGCGAGCGCTCGATGCGCTCCTCAGCGCCATGGCGCCAAGCGGCGGGAGCCCGCTGCTCCACGCCACGCCACGGCGCATCACCTTCGGCGACGTGCCGCTGCGCCAGACCCGCGCCTGGAGCGCGCCGCGGCGCCTCACGCTCGACAACCGCGCCGCCGAGCCGCTGCGCTGGGAGCTCGAGTGCCCCGCCCAGACCGGCGCCGAGCTGCGCGTGCTCGCGGGCACGCGGCCGGCGAAGAGGGCCGCCGGCGTCCTTCCTCCCGGCGGGCGGGCCGAGCTGGACCTGGTCGCCAGCGGCAGGTCCGGGCCGCTCAGCGGCGAGATCGTGCTGTGGTGCGGCACGTTCGAGACGAAGATCCCGTGGGAGGCGACCGGCCGCGCCGGGATACCGGTGGGCCAGCGCGTCGTCGCGCGTATCGCCGACCTCGACCCGGCCCAGCCCGGCCTGGCGGCGGCGCTCGAGGCTCTGGCCCGGCGCGGGGTACTGCAGCGCTGGCTGCGCAGCCAGCGCGAGCGGGTGCTGGCCGACCGCGTGGATGCCGCCGCACAGTCTCAGGAGCCGCTGGCGCTGACGCTGGCGGTGGGTGAGCTGCTGCACCGGATCAGCCCGACGCGCTTCCCGCTCATCGCCGTGCACGGCGCACTGCCGCAGCTCACCGTCGTCGCCGGCGGGCGCGCCTACCTGAGCCTGACGCTGGAGAACCGCGGCGCGGCGCCGTTCGTGGCGCGCATCGCCCCGGGAACGGTGTGGGCCCGGTGCATCGCGACGCCGGCGGTGGTCCCCGCCGGCGGGCGGTGCGAGCTGACGGTCACGCTCGCCCCGCCGCGCGAGCTCACGCCCGGCGCACACACGGCCGTCGTCGCCGTGCGCGCCGGCGATCTGGATCTGCCGCTGACGATCCCGGTCCAGGTGGCGCCCGAGCAGTGGTGGCAGCGGGCGCTGCGCTGGCTGGCGGGCTGATGGGAGGAGGAGACGCAATGAGCGAGGCTGAGGTCCACCTTCTGAACGAGCGCTTCGGCGCGCCGGGGCGGCTGGTCTTCTCGGCCGGCCCCGGCGGGTTCCCGGTAGCTGAGATCAGCAACGACCACGCCACAGCCACAGTCGCGCTGCACGGCGCGCAGCCGCTCGCCTTCCAGCCGCGCGGCCAGGCGCCGGTGCTGTGGGTCAGCCGCCAGGCTGCGTTCGCGCCAGGGAAGGCGATCCGCGGCGGCATTCCGATCTGCTGGCCGTGGTTCGGCCCGCACCCCAGCGACCCCGCCAAGCCCTCGCACGGCTTCGCGCGCACCCGCCCCTGGCGCGTGCTGCAGGCCGACGCTTCCTCGGGCAGCGAGACGACCCTCCGGCTGGGCCTCTCGGACGACGAGGCGACCCGCGCGCTCTGGCCGCACCGCTTCGAGCTGGAGCTGCTCGTGAGCGTCGGGCGCGAGCTGCAGGTCACGCTCGTGGCGCGCAACCCCGGCCCCGAGCCCTTCACCTGCACCGGCGCGCTCCACAGCTACTTCGCGGTCGGCGATGTGCCGGCCGTCGCCATCCACGGCCTCGACGGCTGCGACTATCTCGACCAGATCGATGGGCACCGGCGCAAGACCCAGGCGGGCGCGGTGACGTTCGCCGGCGAGGTCGATCGGATCTACCTGGACACCGACGCGACCTGCACCATCGAGGACGGGGCGCTCGGCAGGCGGATCGAGGTGGCCAAGCGCGGCAGCCGCGCGACGGTCGTCTGGAACCCGTGGGTCGAGAAGGCGCGGCGCCTGAGCGACTTCGGCGACGACGAGTACCGCGGCATGGTCTGTGTGGAGACCGCCAACGCCGGCGAGGACGTCGTCACCGTGCCGCCGGGCGGCGAGCACCAGCTGGCGGCCATGATCGGCGTCCGCTGAGACGGACGCGACGCGGTAGGCACGCCTTGTGCTGATAGGAGGCCGGCGCCATCTCTTCGCGGCGGAGGCCGCAGGCGCCATATTCGGCAGAAACAGGAGAGGGACAGGAGATGCAGTCGGGAGAGATCCAGGGCGTCTGGCAGCGCTACCGGGCGCGAGTCGCCGCGATCCTGACGCCGGAGGAGCTGGCGTGCTACGAAGCGTACCAGCAGCGCATCCGGCGGGCGATCGAGCGGGGCGACGTGGCGCCCATTCCGGTGACTGAGGAGGAGCAGGCGGTGCTCGACAAGATCGCCAGCGACATCGTGGCCACCGCGATCGACCGGCAGTTCCTGGCGCTCATCCGTGTCGCCAAGCTGCCGCAGTAGGAGGGCTTCGCTTCCCGCGGAAGGAGGGCGGGCGGCCCGAGCGTGGGGCTCGCGTCAGTAGTAGACGCTCCGGGCGCGGTGACGCGGCTTAGCCTGCTTGTAGGCCGGCTCCTGGCCGCGGTTCCACAGCAGGTAGTCCAGCTGCATGGGCATGACCTCGCGCCCGGCCGCCCGCAGCGACTGCGCCATGAGCTCGACGGCGTGCAGGGCGCAGGCGCGCAGCTCGACCTCCTCGGGCGAACCGGGCGCCAGCAGCTCCTCGGCGTCGATCCTCGCCGCCAGCCGCGGGTCGTACTCCAGCACGCCGTCGATCCGCAGCACGTGCGGCACCAGGTTGTCGGCGAAGATCGTCAGCCGGTCGAGATCGTCGAAGCGCCCCGGCCCCTGGCCCTCGAACGCGATCCATAGGTCGGCGGCCGTGATCTGCGCCCGCTTGTAGAACGGCACCTGCAGCTCGTCGTAGCGAGCCACGTCGTGGAAGAACCGCATCTGCGCCAGCAGCTCAACCAGCGCCTCCGCCGATCCCCCGGCGGCCTCCAGCGGGCCGGTGAAGCGCCCCTCGAAGCGCTCGAGCAGGAACCGCCCCAGGTCGCGCAGCGCCTGAGCGAACAGCCCCATCAGCTCGAAGGCCACGGCGTTGGCCGGGTCCTGCCCGAAGATCGCCGCGCACTCAGCGGCGTCGATCGCCGCCAGCTGCTCCGCCGAGAGCGGGCCGCGGGCCTCGAACCGCTCGCGCAGCGACGTCGCGATCGTGAAGTAGCCGGACATCCCGGTGCGCTTGCGGAGATGCGGGAAGTAGCCCGAGCCGAAGTTGATCGCGTCGAGCGTCAGGAAGAACGCCACGGTGTCGTCGCCGCGGCCGAGCAGGTGGGCGCGCGGGTCGTGTTCGGGCCGCGCGATCCGCTCCAGCGGCAGCCCGGCCGCGTAGGGCGCGATCCGCTCCTCGACGATGCGCACAGAGCGCGCCCGCCGGGCGACCTCGCGGCACGCGGCGCGCACCTCGTCCAGCACACCAGCCATCTTCCACCTCCGCGATCAGCAGACCGGCGCTATTATACGATGCCCGCGCCGCTCGTGCTTCGGCGCGGTTCGAGCCGGCTGGCGGCCGTCCGCCGGAGCCTCGGCCCGGAAGGACGGCCGTGGCGGGGCTGCGCGGAGCCACACCACGACAAGTGTAAAGCGCATCCAGCCGCGCAGAACCGGGCCCTGCCGCGCGGCTCGCAGGGCCTGCCAGTCGCCTCCCGGCAACTTTCCCGCCCACACTGTCGTCACATCCACAGCAGGGGTGCGACGGGCCGGCAGCGCCGGATACGAAGCCATCCCGGCTGCCTGCGGGCGCCGCATGGCTTCACAAAAGCTTGACAACCAACGGACGTTTTGCTACCATCGTCGTGGTTGGGGAGTAGTTAATCGCTTGCGCGAACCGGTCGGCCGTGAGTGCGGAGCACGATATTCCGGTTGACCGTAGGTGCCGATGCACTCCAGGCGAGACCACCACGACGCGAGCGCCAGTGGTGTCTCGCCTTTTTTTATGTTGCTCGCTGCTGCCTACGTCGCCCGGCCCGGTTCTTGCAAAGTACCGCGCGTGGCTCAGCGCCCCGGCGCGCTGGCCTGAAGCGCCGGCGTCACGCTCGGGCAGAGCTGGGCCGCGGAGCCGGAGCCGATCGACACAGGACCAGCGCTCACGCAGATCGCACTGGTGGCGCGAGCGGTGCTCGGGCTAGGGCGGATGGCGCCCCGACCGCGCAGCCGCCGCAGACGAGCCCGACTACTCCTGAGATGCACTATGATCGCTGCGGTCTCCAACTGAAGCCCTGTTGCTTTATGCCCGCCGCGTAGGGCACACCTGCAGCGGTCGGGCGGGAGTTACCATATCATGCCGCGACCAAAACACATCTTGATCCTTACGACGGACGCCGGGAGCGGGCACCGAAGCGCAGCCCGCGCGCTCAGCGACGCTTTCGAGCGCCTGTACGGGGATGCGGCACAGGTGACCGTCGTTAATCCTATCCATCACCCTCGCGCGTCGAGCCTGCTGCGGCTCTACGAGCAGGTCTACCTCGATGAGATGCAGCACGTGCCGGCGCTCTACCACCTGACGTACGCGCTCACCGACATCACTGGCGTGAACCACATGCTCGCCGGGTCGGTCCACCAGCTGCTGCACACCGCGATCCGCAACGTCCTGCGCGAGCACCCGGCCGACGTGGTGATCAGCGTGTTCCCGATCTTCACGGCGATCGTCGCGTCGATCCTGCGCCACGAGGAGACGCGCCCGGGCCTGATGTCGGTCGTCACCGACCTCGGCTCGGTGCACAGCACGTGGTTCTCGCGCCACGACGACTACTGCGCGGTGCCGACGCCGCTGGCCCGGCGCAAAGCGATCCGCTGCGGGCTCGATCCGCGGCGCGTCGTGACGACGGGGATCCCGGTGCGGCCGGAGTTCGCCGAGCCGCGCGCCGACGCCGCCACACTGCGGCGCGAGCTTGGCTGGCGCGAGGATGTGCCGACGCTGCTGCTGCTCGGCGGGGGCGCCGGCGTGGGGCAGCTCGCGGCGCTGGCCGAAGCGCTCGACGCGGCGCGTCTGCCGCTCGAGCTCGCGATCGTCACCGGCACGAACGCAGCGCTCGCCGACCAGCTCCGCGCCCGCAGCTGGCACTCCACGGTCCATATCTACGGCTTCGTCCCGCTCGCCGACCTCATGCACGCCGCGGATATAGTCGCGACGAAGGCCGGGGGCCTGACGGTCAGCGAGGCGCTGGCGGCGGGTAAGCCGCTGCTGATCCACGGCGTGCCGCCGGGGCAGGAGGAGGGCAACCTGCGCTTCGTGCGCGATGCCGGCGCCGGGCTGTGGGCGCCCGACGCGACCTCTCTGGTCAGACACGTCCGGCGCTGGCTCGAGCAGCCGGCCGAGCTGGCACAGGTGACCGCTGCCGCCCGCCGGGCCGGCCAGCCGGACGCCGCACTGCGCATCGCGCGCCTCGGCTGGGAGCTGGCCGCTTCGGCGCCGCGCCTGAACCCGCCGACGTTCCTCAGCCGCGCTAAGCGCCAGCTCAACGCCTGGGTGTAGCGTACCCCGGCTGTGCGTCTGCGGCGGCGCCGCGGCGCACAGCCAACCTCTGCCGCCCTCAACGCTCGAGCAGCCGCCGCAGCAGCTCCTCGTCGCTCTCCTGGGCGTCGTGCCCCCAGCTGCGCCACGCGACCGGCCGCACGCTCCGGCCCCTGCGCTCGACGATGCGTGGGCGCGCTGGCCCTCTGCGGTACGAGCGCCACACCAGCGCCACCGCCACGAGAAGACCGAGCGCGACGAGCAACGGCCACCAG
>CALJIC010000261.1 GCA_937974195.1 uncultured Roseiflexaceae bacterium
GCCCGCCCTCTGGCGGAAAGGTGCGACCGGCTTGCAGCCCTCTTCCCTGCCGGGAGGTTCGGAGGGCCGCAGGCCCTCCGAGATCCTCTTTTTTCCCGCCGCTCTGCGGCGACTTCGTCGCTGCAGAGCGGCGGGAGAGAAATTTCGGGGAGGCTTCGCCTCCCTACCCCTCCGGGAAGGCGGGGCCACCGCACAACTCCAGCGAGGGGGTCACGATCCGTGCCAAGCGCGCCTCCGCCGCGCGAATCCAGCCCCGACACCACGTGCTGTGACGGTACATGTCACATAGCGGCCCTAGTATAGAGGGGTTGCTTGCTGTGCGGAACGAGGAGGTGAAACCATGAAGTACGGCTTCGTGCTCCCGTTCGGGGATGCCCGCACCGCGGCCGACTACGCCTACGAAGCGGAGCGCGCCGGCTGGGATGGGTTCTTCGTCGCTGAGACGGTGTGGGGTGTGGACGCCTGGGTCTCGCTGACCGCCGCCGCGATGCGCACCTCGCGCATCCGCCTCGGGACGCTGCTCACGCCGGTCTCGCGCCGGCGCCCCTGGAAGCTCGCCAGCGAGACGGCGACCCTCGACCGGCTGTCGGGCGGGCGCGTGATCCTGGTGGTCGGGCTGGGCGCGGTGGACACCGGCTTCGCCGAGTTCGGCGAGGTGACCGACCGCAAGACGCGCGCCGAGCTGCTGGACGAGGGGCTGGAGATCATCACCCGGCTGTGGAGCGGCGAGCCGGTCAGCTATGAGGGCAAGCACTACAAGGTTCGGCCGCTCCGCGGCTGGGGGATACGGCCGGTGCAGCAGCCGCGCATCCCGATCTGGGTGGTTGGCGCCTGGCCGCGCCCCAAGTCGATGGGCCGCGCGCTGCGGTACGACGGGGTGCTGCCGACGACGATGGATGCCCGGGGTCACTTCCGCGAGCTGAGCCACGAGGACGTCCGAGCCGTGCGCGAGTACGTGCAGGCCAAGCGAGACGCGACGACGCCGTTCGACATCGTGGTGGAGGGCATGACGCCGATCGGCGACCCGGCCGCCAGCGCCGACATCATCCGCGCCTGGGCCGACGCCGGCGCAACGTGGTGGATCGAGTCGATGTGGGACGGGCCGGGGAAAACGCCGGAGGAGAAGGAGGCCAACGTCCGCCGGCGCCTGCTGGAAGGGCCGCCGCGCATCTGACGTAGCGCCCGCCTCCGCCCGGTCGCCGGTCACAGGCTGCGGGCCGCCGGGGAACCGCGACCTGCGGCACACGGCCGGCGATCGGGGAGCGCGCCGCCTCACTCGCTCCCTCCGCTTCCGCTCTCGAGCGCCGCGATCCGCTGGCGTAGCTCCTCCGGCAGCGGCGCCTTCCTCCCCACGCTGTAATCGTAGGAGACGACCACGCCCTGGCCCTCGGCGGCCACGCGCCCGTGGCGCTGGCTGACGACGAGGTGCTCCATCGTCACGCGGTCCGCGCCGACCTCCGCGATGCGCACCGCGGACCACACCGTGTCCGGGTAGGTGAGCGGGAACTTGAAGACACACTGCACCGACCCCAGGATCGGCCCGATCGCCGTCTGGGCGTAGCGCGGCGCGAAGCCGATGTGCTCGAAGTAGGCGATGCGCGCGCTCTCGAAGTAGCGCAGGTACACAATATTGTTGACGTGCTGGAACGCGTCCATCTCGCCCCAGGCGACCGGGATCTCGATTACGACCGGGTAGCCGGCCAGTCGCTCGTGCATAGCTCCTCCTTCAGATCACGCCCGCAGGCGAAGAGGTGTGGAAGCCCGCCGCATCCCCGCACTGCGCACTCCCGCCGCATCATACTCCGCTTCTGCCTCACGACCAGCACCGGAGACGGGTCCGGCCGCTCCAGCTTCTCACGAACAGCACCGCCTTCAGGGGAGGTGTGGAGGGCTGCAGGCCCTCCACAACCTTAATTATTTTCTGCGGCTCTGCGGCGACGCAGTCGCCGCAGAGCCGCAGAAAACGAAAGCTGATGAGGACCGCGCCGGCGCGTGGTATAGTCGTAGCTCACGAAGGACACGAGCGACGCGGTCATGCCGCCCGTCCCTCCGACGGGAACGTTCGCCTCCCGCCGCCGCGTGCATCGTGTCAAAGGAGGGATACGATGACCGAGCCACGCAACATCCGCTTCGCGACCGACCTCGTGACCTTCTACGCGCCGGCCTACTGGGGCGGCACCGGCGGCATGGACGACCTGCGCGACCTGCTCACCGCCGGCAGGTGGGACCCGCCGCGCTTCTGGGAGCGGATCCTGGACGACTGCCGCGCCGCGGGCCTCGACGGGATCGAGATCACCTTCGCGCCGGGCGACTGGCAGGGCGCGCTGGCAGCCTACGGCTCCGCCCGCGGCTTCGCCTCCGCGCTCCAGGACCGCGGCCTCGCCCTGTGCAGCGGCTACCTCTCGCACCGCATCCCCGGCACCGAGCGCTACGCCGACCTGGCAGACCGCGCCGACCACGGGCAGCTCGTCGAGATGGCGAGCGGCTACGCCGAGTTCCTGCGCGACTGCGGCGCGGAGGTGATGGTCACCTCGCTGCCGCTGCGCAGGAGCCGCGACGCCGACCCGCCGCTGTTCGTGGACCTGCGGCTGGCCGAGACGATCGCGGACGCGCTGAACCGCATGGGCGCCGCGACGCTCAAGCACGGCGTGCGGCTCGCGCTGCACCCGGAGGCCTTCAGCATGTTCCGCAACAGCCGCGACGTTGACCTGTTCATGCTCCTGACCGACCCGACCTACGTCTTCCTGTGCCCCGACACCGCGCAGTTCACCGTCGCCGGCTCGGACCCGATCGCGATCGCGCAGCGGCACCGGGATCGGCTGGCGCTCACCCACTGGAAGGACGCGGTCGGCGCCGCGCCGCCCGACGTGCCGATCGACGAGACGATCTACGACCGGCAGATCCAGTGGTTCGCCGCGGTTGGGACGGGGGTGGTCGACTGGCCGGCGTGGCTGCGCCTGCTGCGCGACATCAACTACCGCGGCTGGGCGGTCTTCGAGCTCGACGCCGCCGCGGACCCGGTGGGCGACCTGAGGCGCATCATGGCCTACGTCCAGGGCTCGCTGGCCCACATCTATCGCTGAGGCGTCGCCCCCTCTTCCCACTGGCGGCAACTGTGTCGGTGCAGGGCAGCCTCCCGCCGGGCCGCAGACCTCTCACACTTCCCAGCGGAAGCGGCCCGGCGGGAGGCTGCACAGGCCGCGAAGGAGCGCCGATGTTTATTCGGCCGAAGCCGCCAGCACGGCCGCGCTCACCGCGCCCGAGCGACGCAGCAGCCAGCCGCCATCGGCGGTGCGCGCGCCCAGGATCACCCAGGCCACGCCGTGCTGCGGCGCGGCCCACGCCAGCGCGCCCGACGCCCCGCTGTGCCCGAAGGAGTCCGGGCCAGCCTCGCGCGGGACCCAGTGCGGCGACTTGTCGCCGCGCACCTCGGGGCCCAGGCCCCACGGGCTAGGCGACCAGCGCAGCGGCGCGACGAACCCGCCGCTCAGCCCGCGCGTCTGGTCGCTCACCGCCTCCTCGCGCAGCGCGTCGCCGAGCAGCCCGCCCGGCGCGGCGAGATACGCCCGAACCAGCGCCAGCGCGCCGGCGGCCGTCGTCACCAGCCCGGCCCAGGGCAGCGCCAGCGAGCGCCAGAAGGGCGAGTTGAACGGCTCGATCGGCGTGCCCCGCTGCGGGCCGCGCACATCGGCCAGCACCGCCGGAGGGCGCGGCGGCTCCTGGCCGAGATACCCCTCGACGCCGAGCGGCTCGAGCACCAGCTCCCGCAGCGCCGCCACGAACCCCTGGCCGGTGAGCCGCTCCACCAGCAGCGCCACCAGGCCGTAGCCGACGTTGCTGTACTGCACCCGGCTCCACGGCTCGGCCTCGAGCGGCGTCTGCGCGCACGCCTCCGCCAGCCGCCGCCAGTCCAGCCCCTCCGCGTAGGGCGCCGCCTCAGCCGGGACGTCCAGCGGCAGGCCGGAGGTGTGGCACAGCAGGCTGCGCAGCGTCACGCCGGGGCGCGCGGCCGCAGCCTCCGGCAGCAGCCGGGCCAGCTCGTCGTCCAGCCCTACGCGCCCCTGGTCGACCAGCCGCAGCGCCGCGAGCGCCGTCGCCAGCTTGGTGACCGACGCGACCGGGAACAGAGTCTCGGGCGCGAGCGGCGCGCCCGCCCCATCGGTCCCCAGGGCCAGCGTCTCGACCGGCCCGCCCGCCCGCGCCGCGGCCACGACCAGCCCCGGCACATGGCCGGCGGCGATCAGCTCCTCGGCAGCCTCGCGCACAGCCGGGGGCAGCATCCCGTGCTCCATCCTCGCCCTCCCAATGTGGCCGCCAGCGCCGCCGACGGCCCAGAACAGATCTCTACACCCTCACTCCGCCGACAGCTCGGCGCCTCACCAGCTCGTCAGAATGCCGCCGCTCACCGCCAGCGCCTCGCCCGTAATGTAGGCCGAGTCCGGCCCGGCGAGGAACGACACCACCGCGGCGACGTCCTCCGGCTGCTCGATGCGGCCCATCGGGATGCGCGCCAGCCGCTCGGCGCGGATCTCCTCCGGGCGGCGGCCCGTCACCCGCGCGAACTCGCGGTCCAGCTGGTCCTGCATCGGCGTTGCGACGATGCCCGGGCAGACCGCGTTCACGCGGATGCCGTCGGCGGCGTGGGCCAGCGCGAAGGTGCGGGTCATGGCGATCACCGCCGCCTTGCTGACGTTGTAGACCGGGTGGTGGATGGTGCTGGCGGTCTTGCCGGCGATCGAGGCGATGTTGATGATCCGGCCGCTGCGCTGCGCCACCATGTGCCGCAGCGCCGCCTGGCAGCAGAAGAACACCGCCTTGCTGTTCACGCCCATCACGACGTCCCAGTGCTCCTCGTCCACATCGATCGGCAGCGCCGCCCGGTTGACGCCGGCGTTGTTCACCAGCACATCGAGGCGGCCGAGCTCGCGCACCGTCCGCTCGACCATCCGCTGCCGGTCGGCCGCCGCGGTGACGTCGACCTGCAGCGCGAGCGCGCTGCGGCCGAGGGCGCGCACCTCGGCGGCGACCTGCTCGGCCTGCTCGCCGCGCAGGTCCGCCACGGCGACATCCATGCCGTCGCGCGCGAGCCGCAGGGCGATCGCCCGCCCGATCCCCTGGCCGCCGCCGGTGACCAGCGCGACCTGCCCGCTGACCGCTCCTTCCAAAGCCAGCTCCTTTCAGAGACACGCCTGACTCCCTGGCGTTTCGGAGGGCCAGCGCCCTCCGCGCCTCCCCGCAGTGTACTACAACCTGGGGTTCGCCCCCGCACCCTTCGAGGGGTGTGGGGAGGCTTCGCCTCCATCTTCATTATTCTGCCGCTCTGCGGCGACTGCGTCGCCGCAGAGCGGCGGGAAAAAGATTTCGGAGGGCCTGCGGCCCTCCGAACCTCTCGGCGGTGGAAGTAGCCCAGGACGGCCCTCCGAACTTCTTCCGCGGCGGCCTCGCCTGCACACCAACTGGAGGGGTGTGGGGAGGCGAAGCCTCCCCAGAATTTATGGAACAGGACTTACGCGGTGGACCGTCCTGCACCC
>CALJIC010000262.1 GCA_937974195.1 uncultured Roseiflexaceae bacterium
TGCCGTACCGGCTCGGGGAGGCCGTCTGGGCCGCGCGCTACGAGCTGGCCCGCACGGTCGAGGATGTGCTGGCGCGGCGCACCCGCGCCCTGCTGCTCGACGCGCGCGCCAGCATCGAGGCCGCGCCGGCGGTGGCGGCGGCGCTCGCCGAGGAGCTCGGCTTCGACGAGGCGTGGCAGGCGGAGCAGGTGCGCAGCTACACCGAGCTCGCGCAGGGGTACGTGCTCTAGGCGGCGCTACGCAGCGCCACCAGAGTGATGTCGTCGGCCTGGGGCGCGCTGCCGCGGAAGGCCGCCAGCGTGGACGCGAGCGCGTCGCAGAGCGCCTGGCCTCCCCGCGGCGCGCCGGCCACGGCCGCCAGCAGCCGCTCCCTGCCGAAGAACTCGCCGGATGGCGCGGCCGCCTCGGTCGCGCCATCCGTGTACAGCAGCAGCGACGCGCCCGGCGGCAGGCGGATCGCCTGCAGGTCGAGCGCCGGGTCCGGCAGCATGCCCAGCGGGTGCCCGATGCCCTGCGGCACGACGACGGGCTCGCCGCCGGCGCGCCAGACGAGCGGGAGCTCGTGCCCGGCGCGGGCGTAGACGAACTCGCGCGCCCCGCCGCGCAGGAGGCCGTACAGCGCGGTGACGAACAGGCTGCCGCCCGCCGTCAGGTCGATCAGGTGCTGGTTGACCCGCCGCAGCACCTCGTCGGGCCGCCCGCCGCGCCCGGCCTCGACCCGGATCAGGCTGCGCGCCTGCGCCATGTAGAGCGCCGCCGGCACGCCCTTACCGCACACGTCGCCCACCAGCACCCCGAGCGTGTCGCCGTCCACCCGGAACACATCGAAGAAGTCGCCGGCGATCTCGCGCGCCGGCACGATCCGCGCGCCGATATCGAAGCCGGGCAGGTGCGGCAGCGCCGCTGGGTGCATGCTCCGCTGGATGTCGCGCGCCAGGCGCATCTCGTGCGCCAGCCGCTCCTGCTCCACCAGCTGCGCCTGAGCCGCCTGCAGCTCCGCGTAGGCCCGCGCCAGCTCGCGGTTCTTCTCGCGCAGGTCGCGCACCGAGGCCTCGTTCGACTCGCGCAGCCGGTCGCTCACCACGCGCAGCATCTCGTAGGCCAGGGCTGGCTGGCGCTGCAGCATCAGCTCGAACTCGGCGCGCGTGAGCTCGAGCATGTGCGTGTCGGCCGTCACCCGCGCGCCGGCGCTGCGCCGCCCGGCGACGCTGAGGAAGCTCATCTCGCCGACGAACTCGCCCGCCCCGCGCACCGCCAGCACCCGCTCCTCGCCCTCGTCGACCTCCTTGAAGATCGCGATCTCGCCGGACAGGACGATGTACATCCGGTCGCCCGGCTCGCCCTCGTGGAACAGCGTGGTGCCGGCGGGGTAGGACTGCGGGCGGAACGAGGCCGCCAGCGCCGCAGCCTCGGCGGGCGGCAGCGTGGCGAACAGCGGGATGCGTTCGAGCGCGGTCTCGGTCACGGTTCGGGCTCCGGCGTGGGGCGGGCTTCGGCGCCGCTTCACGCCCTGTGCTAGCACTGATTGTGGTGACGCTCGGCGGGCCGGCCGGGTTACGCGGGGGGCGGCACCAGCGTGTTCTCGTTCGTGCGCCCGGCCGCGAAGTCGTCCAGGTTGCGGATCGTCGTCTCGGCGATCGTCGTGTACGCCTCTTCGGTGAAGAACGCCTGGTGGCCGGTCACGAGCACGTTCGGGAAGGTCATCAGCCGCGCCAGCCGCGCGTCGGCCATCGGCCGGTCCGAGAGGTCGCGGAAGAACTTGCCCTCCTCCTCCTCGTACACGTCGAGCCCGACGCCGCTCAGCCGGTGGTTCTCCACCGCCTCGACCAGCGCCTCGGTGTCCACCAGCGCGCCGCGGCTGGTGTTGATCAGGAAGGCGGTCGGCTTCATCAGCGCCAGCGTCCGGGCGTTGATCATGTGGTAGGTCTGCTCGGTGAGCGGCACGTGCAGGCTCACGATATCCGAGCGCTCGAGCAGCTCCTCGAGCCCGACGTAGCGCATCCCCAGCGCCAGGCAGTCGGGGTTCTCGCGCACGTCGTAGCCGAGCAGCTCGCAGCCGAAGCCCTTCATAATCGTGGCGAAGACCGCGCCGATCTTGCCGGTGCCCACCACCCCGACGGTGCTGCCGTGGATGTCGCGCCCCATCAGCCCGGCGAGCCGGAAGTTGAACTCGCGGGTGCGGTTGAACGCGCGGTGGATGCGCCGGTTGAGCGTCATGAGCAGCGCGACGGCGTGCTCGGCCACCGAGTAGGGCGAGTAGAAGGCGACGCGCATCACGGCGATGCCGAGCTCGGCCGCGGCGTCGAGGTCGATGTTGTTGTAGCCGGTCGAGCGCTGGGCGATCAGGCGCACGCCCCCCGCGCGCAGGCGCTCGAGCGCCTCGCGGCTGGCGCGGTCGTTGACGAACAGGCAGACGGCGTCGTACCCGTCGGCGAGCGCGGCGGTCTGCGCGTCGAGCTGGACCGCGATGTAGCTGAGCTCGTGGCGGCCCGCGTTGGCGCGGTTGAAGAAAGTCTGATCGTAGGAGTGGGCGTCGTAGACCAGCACCTTCATGGTCTGCGTTCTCCTCATCTGGACATGCAGCGCTGTGGGGCGGGAAGAGCGTGGGGAGCAGCCGCAGCGGCGGCCCGCGCATTATAGCAGACGCGCGGGCCGCCCTGCCGTCAGCCGACTGCGACGATCTGCCCGCGGGTCATGACCTCGAGGTCGGATGGCGCGAGCGCGAAGACGGCGTTCGGCGTTCCGGCCGCCGCCCAGATCGTGTCGTACTGCATCAGGTCGGCGTCGATGAACGTCCGCAGCGGCGCGGGGTGGCCGAGCGGCGCGACGCCGCCGATCGCGAAGCCGGTGTGCGCGCGCACGAACGCGGCGTCGGCCTTGGCGACCGGCTCGCCGACCAGCTCGCCGAGGCGCGCCTCGTTCACCCGGTTGGCGCCGCTCGCGAGCACCAGGATCGGCGTGTCGGTCTGCGTAGCGCGGAAGACCAGCGACTTGACGATCTGGCCGACCGTGCAGCCGAGCGCGTCGGCGGCCTCCTGGGCGGTGCGGGTGCTCGCCGGCAGCTCGACCACCCGGTGCGGCAGGCCGAGCGCCGCCAGTGCGTCCTGAACTCGCTGCGCGCTGGCGCTGAGCGAAGCTGACATCGTGGGAACCCTCATCTGACATGCTTGCCAATCGCGCATAGCATACGCGATGCCCGGCGCTCTGCCAACCCGACAGCCGCCGGGGGCGTGGCCGGCCTGCTATACTACGCTCGAGCGGCCTCTTCGCCAGCGGAGCCTGCACGTGATCACCGACGCAGTACAGTCGGCCATCCGGGCCATCGAGCGCGACGCCGCGCTCTACGACGAGCCGAACTTCAGCGCCCGGCTGGAGGCGATCGACGACCTCGAGTTCCACGTCATCGACCGGATCGACGGCGCGCTTCAGGCGCTCGGCCCGGCGGAGGAGCTGCTCGCGCTGAAGCGGCGCGCGGAGGACGTCAAGCGCCAGCTAGAGGCCGTCGACGAGCGCCTGTTTCGCCGGCTCCGCGCCGATATTCGCTCCGGCGCGCTCAGGGGCGCGGCGCTCGCGGCGCTGATCGACCGCCACGTCGGCCGCGATGCGAACGCGCGCCGGCGGCCAGATGAGCCCGGCTACGACAGCCTCGACGCGTTCGTCAACGGGCTGCTGCTCACCCAGGCCCTTCCGACCGAGATCGCCGCGAGCGACCCGGAGATGGTGCCGTACCAGCAGACGCCGGCGCGGATCATCCTCGAGCTGGTAGAGCGGGCCGCGCTAGCGGGGGACGATATCTTCTACGACCTGGGGTCCGGGCTGGGCCACGTCCCCATCCTGGTGAACCTCCTCAGCGGCGCCCCGGCCAGAGGCGTTGAGATCGATCCGGCGCTCTGCGACTATGCGCGGGCGCGTGCAACAGAGCTCGGCCTGCCGGGCGTCACATTCATACGCGCCGACGCGCGCGCCGCGGACTACTCCGAGGGGACGGTCTTCTTCATGTACACGCCCTTCCGCGGCGCCATGCTGGAGGCCGCCCTGGAGAAGCTCCGGCGCGACACGCGCGGGCGCGCGATCAGGCTCTTCAGCTACGGGCCCTGCACGCAGCAGGTGGCGCAGCAGTCCTGGCTGCAGAGCGCCGACCTAGGCTGGGACAATGTGAACAGGCTCTGCGCCTTTCGCAGCGCCTGAGGCACGGCACCTCGGCCGGCCCGCCGCCCATCGCAGGGGCGTATCGCACGCAAGGAGGCTCACGATGACACTCCCGGACTACTTCCTCCCGCGCCCGCCGCTGGACCTGACCCCCGATGTCACGGCGGCGTTCGACGCGCTCTTCGCAGACGCGCTCGCCGCCGGCCCCGGCGCGCGGATCGACTACACGCTCCCCGTCCCGAAGTGGAAGTTCCTCTGCTACCTGACGGACACCCGCGATGTGCTGCTGCACGGGTCCGGCTCGCCGGATATCGTGGAGTTCGAGCCGCGCCAGTCGTCGGACATCGCCGAGTTTGGCAACCAGCGCGCCATCTACGCCGCGGCGGACGGCATCTGGCCGCTCTTCTTCGCGCTCGCCAACCGCGAGGAGTGTGTCCGGTCGCTGCTCAACGCGTGCGTCCGCGTGCGCGGCGCCGACGGGCGGCCCGGCACGCCGCACTACTTCTTCTCGATCAACGCGACGTGCGACCGGCCCTGGCGGCCCGGCACGATCTACATCCTGCCGCGCGACACCTTCGTGCCGCAGCCTCCGCTGCAGCGCCGCGGCGCGACGATCGACGTGGCGCAGTGGGCCAGCCGCGAAGCCGTGCGCCCGCTCGCGTCGATCGCGGTCGAGCCCGCCGACTTCCCCTTCCTCGAGCACGTCCGCTCGCACGACCCGCAGGTCATCAGCGAGCGCGCCGCCCGCAACCCCGATGGCTTCCCCTGGCTGCATGATTGATAGGGCTTACGCGGTGACCCTGCACTCGCTGGAGGGGTCTGGGGAGAGCCTGCGGCCCTCCACACCTCCCGGCGGAAGAGGATAGCGGCGGGGCCTCAAGAAGGTCTGAAAAGCGGCGCGCATACGCCACACTGCCCCGCGCTGTATACTAGGCCGCCTACCGATGGTGTCGTGAGAAGGAGGCAGCGATGCAACTCGAGGGCAAGGTCGCCGTAGTCACAGGCGCCGCGTCAGGCATGGGCCTGGCGATCGCCACCCTGTTCGCCGCTGAGGGCGCCAAGATCGTCGCGGGCGACTGGAACCAGCAGCGGCTCGACGCGGCGGTCGCCGCGATCCAGAGCAGCGGCGGGACGATCGTCGGCCTGCAGGGGAACATAGCGGACAAGGCCGTCGCCGAGCAGTTGGTCGACCACGCGGTGAGCGCGTACGGCCGCATCGACATCCTCTGTAACAACGCGGGCGTGATGGACTACATGCAGGGGGTAGGCGAGCTGGAGGACGACGTCTGGCGGCGGGTGCTGGGCATCAATCTCGACGGCCCGATGTTCACCAGCCGGCGCGCCATCCCGCACATGCTCCGCCAGGGCGGCGGCTCGATCATCAACATCGCCTCGACCGCCGGGATCAGCGGCGCGGCGGCGGGGGCGGCGTACACCGTCTCCAAGCACGGGCTCGTCGGCCTCACCCGCAACACGGCCTGGATGTACGCGAAGCGGGGGATCCGCTGCAACGCCATCTGCCCGGGTGGGACGAGGACCAACATCGGCGAGACGATGGCGCCGGATCGGCTGGACCCGGCCGGTCTCGAGCGCACGGGCGCCTTCGCCGCCCTCATCCCGGCGACCCTGGAGCCGACCGATATCGCCGCGCTGGCGCTCTTCCTCGCCTCGGACGCGTCGCGCTACATCAACGGCGCCATCATCCCCGCGGATGCCGGCTGGAAGGCCGCGTGACCCCGCGCTACTCGAGCCGCCGCGGGCGGTACTGCAGCGCCTCGGCCAGGTGGGCCGCGCCGATCACATCGCTGCCGGCCAGGTCGGCGATCGTGCGCGCCAGCTTCAGCACCCGGTGGTAGCCGCGCGCCGAGAGCTGCAGCTGGCGCATCGCCGCCTGCATCAGCCGCTGCCCGGCGCCGTCGAGCGCGCAGTGGCGCGGGATATCCGCCGCGCTCATCTCGCTGTTGCAGGCGGTGCGCGTGCCGCGGAAGCGGCGCTCCTGGCGCTCGCGCGCCGCGCAGACCCGCTCGCGCACCACCTGCGACGGCTCGCCGGGGCGCTCGGCGCTGATCTTCTCGTACTGCACGCGCGGCACCTCGACGTGGATGTCGATCCGGTCCAGCAGCGGCCCGGAGACGCGCCGCTGGTAGCGCGCCACCGCCGCCGGCGTGCAGGTGCAGCTGCGCTCCGCGTCGCCGTACCAGCCGCACACGCACGGGTTCTGCGCCGCCACCAGCATGAACGATGCCGGGTAGGTGACGCTGCCGGCCGCCCTGCTGATCGTCACCACCCGGTCCTCGAGCGGCTGGCGCAGCACATCGAGCTTGCCGCCGAACTCCGGCAGCTCGTCGAGGAACAGCACGCCGCGGTGGGCGAGCGACACCATCCCCGGCCGGACGCGCGCGGCCCCGCCGCCCACCAGCCCGGCGAGCGAGGTGGTGTGGTGTGGCGCGCAGAACGGGCGATGGCGCACGAGCGGGGTGTCGCGGGGGAGCTGCCCGCCGACGCTGTAGATCTTGGTCACCTCGAGCGCCTCGTCGAGGGTCATTGGGGGCAGGATGGAGACCAGCGCCCGCGCCATGAGCGTCTTGCCGGCGCCGGGGCTGCCGGTCATGATCAGGTTGTGGCCGCCGGCGGCCGCCACCTCCAGCGCGCGCTTCACGTGCTCCTGCCCGCGGATGTGCGCCAGGTCCACCGGGTAGGGCACCTCGCCGCCCTCCTGCTGCGCGCCGGCCAGGTAGGGCTGGAGCGGCCGCTCGCCGGCGAGGTGCGCCGCCAGCTCCGCCAGCGTCCGCACCGGCACGATCGTCGGCCCCTCCACCAGCGCCGCCTCGGCCGCGTCCTCGGCCGGCACGTAGATCGTCTGCGTGCCGTGCTCGCGCGCCACCGCCACCATCGGCAGCACCCCGTCCACGTGCCGCAGCGCGCCGTCCAGCCCCAGCTCGCCGATGAACGCCGCGCCCTCGATCCCGCCCGCCAGCTGCTCCGAGGCCATCAGCAGCCCGATCGCGATCGGCAGGTCGTAGGACGGCCCGGCCTTGCGCAGGTCCGCCGGCGCCAGGTTGACGGTGATGCGCTTCATCGGGAAGGAGAAGCCGGCGTTCTTGATCGCCGCCCGCACTCGCTCGCGGCTCTCCTGCACCGCGGCGTCGCCCAGCCCGACGACCGTGAAGGCCGGCAGGCCTTGTGCGATATCCACCTCGACCTCCACCAGCACCCCGTCCAGCCCGATCACCGCGCAGCTGTGTACCTTAGCCAGCATATGCTTCAACCCCCTGTCGCCAGCGATTGCCGTTCCCACTGCTTCTACCGGGCGGCGCAGGCGGGCGCAACGGGGCTCAGCCGAAGGTCAGGACCATCACATCACCGGGCCGCCGAGTCTGTCTGGCGAAGCGCTCCGCACGACCAGGACATCAGCACCGGGCACTCGGCGCTCATGAGCAAGGTGATGGCTAACGGCACCGGCAAGATCAAGTTCCCGATCAACAAGCCGGCCGAGGGGCGGCGTAGCGGCCAAGTGTGAGCAACTTGTAATCCAGCGCCGTATCCCGGCGGTAGCCGGCGCCACTGCGCTGGCGTATCATTAGCACGACCTACGCGGCAACCTCGACCTCGCACCACCTGGGGGATCTGGGGAGGCGCTGCCTCGCTGGAGATCCCCTCTTCCGCAGCCCTGCGTCGCAGCCCTCAGCCTGTCGAACTGCCCGCCGCACCTGCTTCGTGAAGGCGGGCGGCGCGGCCGCGTAGCTCGTGTTACGAATGGGACTGATGCGGTGGGGCGAAGCTCCACCCCGACGAGGGCTCGCGGAGGGTCTGCGCCCTCCGCACCTCTGCGGTGAGCGCACTGGAGGCCAGCTATGTACGGTTCGATAAGGGGGTCGGGCCGCCTGATGATCGTGCTGCTCGCCGCGGCGCTGCTGCCGCTCGCCGGCGCCACGCAGCCGCCCCAGCAGCCTCAGCCGGCGCGCTACATCGTCCAGTCGGCCTCGGCCGGCGCCGCCGCGGCCGCGGTCCAGTCCGCCGGGGGCGCGGTCGTCCGCCAGCTCGACATCATCAACGGCGTCTCGGCCGACCTGACGCCCGCAGCGCTCGCCCGGCTCGAAGCCGACCCGCGCGTCACGCTCCACCTCTCCCGCGTGGTGCGCGCCGCCGAGCTGGAGGTGCGCTCGCCCGGCTCGGGCAGCGAGAACGACACCGGCGAGTACCTGCTCTACCCCGCCACCGCCACCGGCGCGGCGCTGCTCCACTCGACGGCTGTGAGCACCACCGCCGGCTCCTGCACCAACTGGCAGGTCACCTCCGGCGGCACCGCCGAGAGCCTGCCGCTGATGGGCTGGGGCGTGACCGTCGCGGTGATCGACAGCGGCTTCATGCGCTTCCAGAACCGCCAGGGCAGCCAGAGCGGCTGGAACGACCACGACCCCGCCACCGGCGCGCTGTTCGTCGAGGGCGACGCGCGCCCGGGCGGCGGCAAGCGCTGCATCCTGTACCGCGACTTCCTGGAGCGCAGCCCGGCGAACGAGAACGTCGGCCAGCAGGGCCAGTTCAACAGCACCGACCAGAACGGCCACGGCACGCACGTCATCTCGACGATCGCCGACAACCGCCGCGCGTGGCTCGGCTCGAACCTCAGCGGGCCGGTGGGCGTGGCGCCGAAGGTGAACCTGGTGATCGCCCGCGCGCTCAACAGCCAGGGCGCCGGAAGGTACGACGACGTGATCGCCGCGATCCAGTGGGTGCTGGACAACCAGGCGCGCTACAACATCCGCGTCCTCAACCTCTCGATCTACGCGCCCGTCACCGGCCCTTACTGGTCCGACCCGCTCAACCAGGCGGTGATGGAGGCCTGGCGGCGCGGGCTGGTGGTGGTGGTGGCGGCCGGCAACGACGGGCCCGACGCCGGGACGATCACCGCGCCCGGCAACGTCCCGTATGTGATCACCGTCGGCGCCATGCGCAGCGGGCGCTACAACGCCAGCGGCGAGGACGAGCTGGCCGACTACTCGAGCCGCGGGCCGACCGAGTCGGCGTTCGTCAAGCCGGACGTGCTGGTGCCCTCGACGCGCACGATCGCGCCGGTGCCGGACAGCTCGATCGTCGCGATGGAGATCCCGCAGGCGCGCATCCACGAACGCGCCGACGTCGACTTCGCGCTCGGGCGCCCGGATCGCAGGCACACCTACTACCAGCTGAGCGGCACCTCGATGGGCGCGGCCCAGGTCTCGGGCATCGTCGCGCTCATGCTGCAGGCCAACCCGGGCCTGACCAACGAGCAGGTGAAGTACCGCCTGATGGCGACCGCGCGCCCGGCGGTCGACGAGGCCACCGGCAAGCCGGCCTACAGCATCTGGGAGCAGGGCGCCGGGCTGGTCGACGCGCGCCAGGCGGTGCTCTGCGACAGCGCGCCGGCCGAGGCCTGCGCGCTGGGCATCGCCAACGAGGGCATGGACATCACCCGCGACCTGGCCACCAACGAGCACTACTGGGGCTTCACCGGCTGGGTCGAACCGCCGGGGGAGTTCCGCCTCGTGGATGAGAACGGCGAGGCGCTCGTGGACGAGAACGGCCAGCCGCTCTCGGTCTGGTC
>CALJIC010000263.1 GCA_937974195.1 uncultured Roseiflexaceae bacterium
AGCCGCCGCAGCACCCCGCCTGATCTTTGGTGGGGCACCCGCAAGTTGGAGTCGGGCGGGCATGGGGCACCGGCGCTGACGGCGGCACGGCATCGCTTTCGCGAAGCGGGATGCGCGCCTAGCGCGCGAAGAGATCGCCGAGCAGCTCGTCCGGGCTGTTTTGGAAGGACCACAGCACCATGCCAGCGGCGCCCTCCTCGCGCACGGTCTGCAGGGCGACCCGCGTGTCGCGGCGGAGGTCGGCGTGCTGGCGGCGGGAGCCCGGGTCGGTCGGGAAGCCGAGCTCGGTCACGACCACCGGCCTGTCAAGCTCGAGCGCCTTCAGCTCGGTGATCGCGCGCCGCAGGTCGTCGGGGAAGCCCTGGCCGTAGTACCAGTGCTGGCGGTAGCGGCCGCTGTCGTACGGCTCGTCGTCGTAGTAGTGGAAGGTGTAGAAGTCCACCAGGTCGGCCATGCGCAGCTCGGCCTCGGCCGGCTCGAAGTAGCTCTTGGCGAAGGCCATCCCCACCGTCAGCAGCTTGCCCGGGTCGAGCCGGGCGACCTCCTCGCGCAGGGCGGCGATGAAGCGCATGCGCTCCTCGGCGAGCGGGAAGCAGAGCGGGAAGTCGGCGTTGTCCCAGTCCCAGCAGCGCTCGTCCACCGGACTGCCGATGTCCGGCTCGTTGAACAGGTCCCAGCCGAGCACGCCGGGCCGCCCGGCGAGCAGCCGCACGACCGGGCGGACGTGCAGCTCGAACGCGCGCTCGTAGTGCTCGGGGCCGAAGCGGTCCTGCGGGTACTCGATCAGCAGCACCGGCAGCACGTACAGGCCGCGGGCGTTGGCGGCGGTCACGAAGTCGTCCAGGTGCGCCATCGCCGGCCCCTTGTCGTAGGCCGGGTCGTCGTTCCCGCCGAAGACGTAGTAGTTAAGGAACACCCGCACCGTGTTGACGCCCAGCGCCCGGTAGCGGTCGAGGTCGGCCTCGATCGCCGCCGGCTCCCACGGGCAGCGCGGGTCGGCGCCGAACTGGAACATCCAGCAGCGCGCCGGGTCGGCGCCGGTGAGCCGCACGAAGTTGACGCCGCGCACCTCGAACGGCCTGCCGCCGGCCAGGAGGCGCGTCCCGTCGGCGGTGACCGGCGGCAGCGGGACGCCGGGGTCCACGTGGGCGGGGGCCTGCCCGCAGCCGGCGAGCAGCCACGCGGCGAGGGCGCACAGGCAGAGGAGGCGGTTGAGCGTTGTGCGGGCGCGATCCATCTGGCGCTACGGCTCCCGGTTGCCGATGATGTTCCCGTGCTCGTCCGTGACGAGCAGCCCCCTGCTCGCATCGAGCAGCACGAGCGGCGTCCCCCACGGGTCGCTCACGACGACGCAGCGCCCGATCTGGATGTCGAAGGGCGGCACGAGCACGGCGCCGCCGGCCTCGACCACCCGCGCCGCCGCCTCGTCGGCCGACTCGACCAGCAGGTTGACCTCCAGGCCCTCGCGCTCGGTCTGCAGCACCAGCTCGGCGTCGCTGTCCGGCAGGCGCAGGCCGGCCGCCGTCGGGGTGCGCCAGATGACCCGGTGGCCCAGCATGTCGCGGTAGAACGCGAGCCCGGCCTCGAGATCGGGCACGTGGATCTGGACGCAGTCAATCGTGCGCACGAGCGGGCTCGATGCGGGCTGCCGCCCGCCGCTGTCTCCCACGGCCATCTCCTGGGCGCATCTACTCTGCGGTGCGGATCTGGAGGTTGTCGAAGAACGCCTCGGCCGGGGCCGCGCCGGAGACCGCGACCAGCCCGAAGCGCGCCGAGCGCGGCGCGCCGGCGGCGTCCACCTCGGCCAGCTGCTGGCCGTTCACCGCCACCTGCAGCATGTCGCCGCTGATGCGCGCCGTCAGCCGGTTCTGGGCGTCGGAGCCGGTGCGGATCGCCTCGCTGACCCCGGCGGCGAGCACGGTGGAGCGCCCGCCGCTGCGCATCTCGAGCTGGTAGGCCGCCCCCTGCGGGTCGACCACGAAGGTGATGTAGTTGAGCTGGTCGACGAAGCGCAGGATCAGGCCGCCCGTGCCGCTGGTCACCTGCGCGTCGGCGCTGATCGAGACGTCCTCGGACGCGACCGAGCGGTAGCTCCAGATCGTCCCGATGCCGGCGTTGACGCTGATGCGGTAGCGGCCGTCGGCGTAGCCGACGCTCCAGCCGTTCCCGCTCATGCTGGCCCACCCGCCCTGGCTGAAGTCGTCCTCGAGCAGCGGCTGGCCCTGCTGCTCGAGCGGAGGCGCGGTGGGCGCCGCGTTCTCCAGCGTCGGCGGGGGCTGGGTCGGCGGGACGGGCGTGTCGGCCGGCGCGGCGGTCGGCGGGGCCGGTGTCGGCGGGGCGGGCGTGTCGACTGGCGCGCTGGTGGGCGGGACGGGCGTATCGGCCGGCGCGGCGGTCGGCTCGTCCTCAGCTTGGGCGGGCGCGGCGGTCGGAGCTTCGGCCAGCGGGTCGCCCGTGGCGGCCTGCGCGGAGGTGGGGGCCGCCGTCGGGGCGAGCGATGTCGCGGCGGTGGGCGTGCTCCGAGTGCCGAGCGCCCAGGCGGCGAGCACGACGACCGCCAGGCAGCCGAGCGCGCCGCCGGCGATCAGGAGCGGCCGCGGCATGCCCCTGGAGGGCGCCGGGCGGGATCGCAGGGCGGCCTCGGCGCGGGAGAGCAGCTCCGCGCTGTCGCGGTAGAACGGGTTGATCTGCTGCAGCTGGCGCAGGACGGCGACCGCCTGCACCGTCCGGCCGGCCTCGAGGTGCGCCCGCGCCTGCTCGTACAGCTCGGCCTGGTGGTCGCGCTGGGGCGTCGCGGGGGCGCGGCTGGCGGACGGGGCGCCCCGGGAGGGCGTGGCGCCGCGCCGCGGGATCTCCACCGGGCGGCCGAGGTTGTAGGCGCTGCGCGAGGCGAAGTCGCTCAGCACCGCGTAGGCCTCGGTGATGCGCTGGCTGCGGCGCTGCGCGTATGCCTGCTGCTCGGGGGAGGCGTTGGCGAAGCGATCCGGGTGGTACTTCGAGATCTCCCGGCGGTAGGCGCGCTTGATCTCCTCGGCGGAGGCCGAGCGCGGCACCCCGAGCAGCTCGTAGTAATCCAGATCCTCGAAGTCGGACATGTGTCAGCAGTCAGTCGTCAGCAGTCAGTCGTCAGTACGAGGCAGCGTCCCAACAGCAGCGGTACTGACTGCTGCGTACTGACTCACTGATTACTCCAGGTAATCGCGCAGCTTCTTGCCGAGGCGCGGGTGGCGGAGCTTGCGCAGCGCCTTGACCTCGATCTGGCGGATACGCTCGCGGGTGACGCCGAACTCCTTGCCGACCTCCTCGAGCGTGCGGCTGTGGCCGTCCTCGAGCCCGAAGCGCAGCTGGAGCACGCGCCGCTCGCGCTCGGTGAGCTGGTTCAGCACCTGCTCCACCTGCTCGCGCAGCATCTGGTGGCTGGCGGCGTCGCTCGGCGCCAGCACCTTCGAGTCCTCGATGAAGTCGCCGAGCTGGCTGTCCTCCTCCTGGCCCACCGGCGTCTCGAGCGACACCGGCTCCAGCGAGGTCTTGCGGATCGAGCGCACCTTCTCGACCGGGATGCCGAGCGACTTGGAGAGCTCCTCGTCGGTCGGCTCGCGGCCGAGCTCCTGGAGCATGCGCCGGCTCTCGCGCATCAGCCGGTTGATCGTCTCGACCATGTGCACCGGGATGCGGATGGTGCGCGCCTGGTCGGCGATCGCGCGGGTGATCGCCTGCCGGATCCACCAGGTGGCGTAGGTCGAGAACTTGAAGCCCTTGCGGTAGTCGAACTTCTCGACCGCGCGGATCAGGCCGACGTTCCCCTCCTGGATGAGGTCCAGCAGCTGCAGCCCGCGCCCGATGTACTTCTTAGCGACCGAGACGACCAGGCGCAGGTTGGCCTCGGTGAGATACTCGCGGGCCAGGCGGCCGGCCTCGATCGCCTGGTTCCAGTCGCGCCACAGCTGGTCGCGCGCCGCGGTCAGCTCCTCGACCACCTCCTCCGCGGAGGGCCACTCGCCGCCGGCGCGCAGCCGCTGCTGGATGGCGGACGGGAGCAGGCCGTAGATGATCATCGTGTGCGCCACGGTCTGGTCGAACTGCTCGGCGGTGAGCTTGTGCGTCTTCATGACCTCGGAGCGGCGCTTCTCGTAGGTCTGGCGCTGCTCGAAGCTGAGGCGCTCCTGGACGCTCAGGATATCCTGCACCATGCCGGGCGTGAGCGGGTCGGGCGGGTCGGTCTCGGCGACGCTGTAGAGCAGGCGCAGGGCGTCCTCCACCACCGGCCAGTTCTTCTGGAAGCGGCCGTAGAGCGTCAGGCCGATCTCGGGCACGTGGTCGCGCGTCCAGTCGGGGCCCTGGGCCAGCCGGTAGGCCTGGAGGTACTCGCCGATCTCGATCTTCTGCGCGAGCTCGGTCTCCTGGCGGCCGGTGAGCAGCGGGACGCGCCCGATCTCGCGCAGGTACATCCGCACAGTGTCATTGACGCTGATGCCCTCGACGTTCAGGCCGTCCTCGAGGTCGCCCTCCTCTTCGAACATCGCCTCGACCTCGGCGCCGCCCGTGATGATCTCATCGCGGGTCGAGATACCGGCGGCGACGAGCGCCTGCTGGATCTCCACCTGCTTGTCGAGGTCGGCCTCGGGGTTGGGCACGAGCTGCGCGATCTCGCCCTCGGTGACGTAGCCGCGCTGCTTGCCGAGCGCGATCAGGTCGCTGAGGCTCTTGATGACCGTCGTCGGCTCCTCCTCGGTCTCCTCGGCAGGAGCGACCTCCTCGGCGCCTAGCTCGTCGAGGGGCATCTCGTCATCGACCAGCGGTTCGTTTGGATTTTGCATGGGAGCGCTCCCTCAGACCCTCGTACACCTCGGCGAACGTCGTGGCTGGTATGGCGTCGGCTTGCGGCCCACACGTCGCCGCGGGGGCTGGCGCAAAAGGCGTGCCGGCGCAATTCTAGAGCGGATGCAACGAGTGGAGGTCCGTGTATGTCGAGCTTCGTCTCGGCGTCTTGAGCGAGTTGATGTAGTCTGTGAGCTGGACGAACTGCTCGAGAGCTTCGGACTGGGCTGCGTCGTCCTCGGCCTCGGCGGCCAGGCGGCTGACGCGGTCCATCCAGCGCTTGGCGAGATCTTGCTGGAGGATTGTAGCACATTCCAACGCATCATTCACAAATCGATACGACTGCGGCTGAGGGATCTCGAGCTCCAGCGCGCGCAGGGCGTGCGCCGCCAGCGTCTCGTCGAGCTCCCTCGCCCACGGCTCCGGGTCGGCGCCCTGCGGCTCGCGCTGCCAGGCCTCCCAGATCGCGCGGTGCTCCACGCGGGTGAACAGCTCGGCGATCTCGCCGGCGATCAGCTCCTGGACCCGCTCGTAGGGAGCGATGTCGCGCCGGAGCTTCTCCTCGACGGCCGCCCGCACCGAGGGGTAGCGCAGCAGCAGGCCGAGCAGCGCATCTTCCTGGGCGGAGGCCGGCTGCAGGCGCGGAAGCGCCGCCTTGGCGTCCGCGGGCGCCAAGGCGGCCGGCTGCCGGCCGCGAGCCGGGGCGCCCTGCCGGTCGCCGGATGGTCGTCGGCCGCCGTCCGCGGGCTGCCGGACGTTGAGCGCGGTGAGAATGTACTTCTCATCCACGTCTATTAAACGCGCGAGCTGCTGGACATGATGCGCCTGCTCGACAGGATTCGTCACCTGAGCGAGCAGCGGCGCCAGCCGCTCCACCGCCTCGGCCTTGCCGCGCCCGCTGCTGAGGTCGAGCCCGGCGGTGAGCGCCTCGATGTAGAAGTCCATCGCCGGCCGCGCGGCGGCCACCAGCTCCCGCCAGGCCTCCGGGTTGGCCCCGATCACCTCGTCCGGGTCGCGCCCGTCCGGCAGCGCGATGATCTTGATCTCCACGTCCAGCTTGCGCTGCCAGCCGACGATCCCCTGCGGCGACGGGACGGCCACCAGCTCGCCCTCGGGGTTCTCCTGGAGGCTCTGCAGCCCCTTGAGCGTCGCCCGGACCCCGGCGTCGTCGGCGTCGAGCGCCAGGTAGACGGTGCGGGAGAGCTTCTTCACCAGCCCGACGTGCTCGGCGGTGAGCGCGGTGCCGAGCGGGGCCACCACGTTGCGGAAGCCGTGCTGGTGGGCGATGATGACGTCCACATATCCTTCGACGATCACGGTGGCGTCGGCGTTACGTATGGCGTCGCGCGCCAGGTCCAGGCCGTAGAGCACGCGGCTCTTGTCGAAGAGGGCGGTCTGCGGCGTGTTCATGTACTTGGGCTGCGCGTCGCCGAGCGCCCGGCCGCCGAAGCCGACCACCTCGCCCTTGATGTTGCGGATCGGGAACATGAGCCGGCCGCGGAAGCGGTCGTAGTATCCGCGCGTCTCGTGCCGGATGGCGAGCCCGGCCGCCTCGACATCCTCGGGCGAGAAGCCCTTGCGCTCGGTCAGGTAGCCGAGCAGCAGCGTCCACTCCTCGGGGGCGTAGCCGAGCTGGAACGCCTCGCTGGTGGCCTCGTCGATCGCGCGCTTGGCGACGTAGGCCCGGCCGGCCTCGCCGCGCTGCGACCTGACGAGCATGTGGCGGAAGAAGGCCGCCGCCGCGGCGTTGACCTCCAGCAGCCGCGTGCGCAGCGCGTCGAGCTGCTGGTCCTCCGGGGTGCGCTCGCGCAGCTGCACGCCGGCCCGCTGGGCGAGCTGCTCGAGGGCGTCCTTGAAGTCCAGCCCCTCGTGGCGCATCAGGAAATCAAATACCGTGCCGCTGGCCTTGCAGCCGAAGCAGTGGAAGCTCTGGGTGTCGGGGAACACCGTGAAGGCGGGCGTGCGCGAGTTCGGGTGGAACGGGCAGAAGCCGACGAAGTTCCGCCCGGCCTTGCGCAGCGGCACGTAGGCCGAGATGAACTCGACGATGTCGATCTTCTCCTTGATCTGGTCGGTGACGTTGGACATGGCTGTCGGTCACAGATACGTGCGGCGGGGCCTCGGGGCGCGGGCGAGGCCCGCAGCGCGGCGCCTCAGGCGCTCCACGTGCGCGGCACGTACAGGTCGTTGAACACCTTGATCGCGTAGCGGTCGGTCATCCCGGCGATGTAGTCCACCACCGCGCGCTCGGTGGGCTCGCCGCGCTCGCGGTTGATCTGCAGGATGTCCTCCGGCAGCAGCTCCGGGTGCTCCAGGAAGTGCTGGTAGAGCATCGCGATCATGGTGTGCACCTTGCCATCGTCCTCCTTGGCGGCCGAGGTCAGGTAGACGTGCTGGTACATGAACTCGCGCAGCGCGTTGGTGGCCTCCAGCACCGCGGGGCTCATCACCAGCAGCGGCGGGTCGGGCGGCGTCCCCTCGCCGGTGGCCCACCAGTTGTTGTCGATCAGGTCGCAGACCATCGTGTTGATGCGCTGGGCGTGCGTCTCGCCGAGCGTGCGGACGGCGTCCCGCGGCAGGTCGTCGGCGCTGATGATGCCGGCGCGGATGGCGTCGTCGATATCGTGGTTGATGTAGGCGATGGCGTCGGCGATCTTGATGATCTGCCCCTCGAGCGTGCTGGCGTTGCCCCAGGCGGTGATCGTGATGTCCCGGCGGGCCTTGGAGTGCATATAGATGCCCTCGCGGACCTGGTTGGTCAGGTTGAGGCCCTGGCCGTTCTTCAGCAGCACGTCGACGACGCGCAGGCTCTGCTCGTTGTGCCGGAAGGAGCGGCCCATGGCGCGCGAGAGCGCGGTCTCGCCGGCGTGGCCGAACGGCGTGTGCCCGAGGTCGTGGCCGAGCCCGATCGCCTCCACCAGGTCCTCGTTGAGCCGCAGCGCCCGCGCGACGGTGCGCGCGATCTGCGTCACCTCGAGCGTGTGCGTCAGGCGCGTGCGGTAGTGGTCGCCGAGCGGCGCGATGAACACCTGCGTCTTGTGCTTGAGGCGGCGGAACGGCTTCGAGTGCAGGATCCGGTCCCGGTCGCGCTGGAAGCTGGTGCGCACCGGGGACTCCTCCTCGGGGCGAACGCGGGTGGCCTCGGCGCTGAGGGCGGCGTGAGGCGAGAGGCGGGCGCGCTCCTCAGCCTCGAGCCGTTCGCGGATGCTGGCGTGAGCAGGGGCCATCGGGCATGACCTCCCAAGATCGATAGCCAGCGGTCGTGGGTGGCATCTGGACGACGGAAGACAGCTGTATGTCCGAGCGGATGGACTCGCGCTCGGCGTCTGACAGTGCAGGCAGACCCGGCCACGGCCGGCGGGGCTGGGCTGCGGTTGGCAGGGATCGCAGAACGGCGTACTGCTGCCCCGGCGCTACGCCGGCTCCGCTTCGGGGCCAGGAGCCTGACGTGGCATTGTACTACGACCGAGGGCGCGCTGCAACGCGGTGACGAGCGCCGCGATCAGGTGGATCACCACGACCGACTCGAAGTAGATGCGGTGGCCGATCGCGCCGGCGAGCTGCTGGGCCTGCTCGGTGTCCGCGAAGCAGCTCACCAGGTTGAACGAGCCGTGGACCACCGTGCAGGTCTCGTAGCGGGCCGCGACGAACGGCGAGAAGAAGTAGATGCAGAAGCACACGAACGCGGCGATCCAGCGCTCGCGCGGGCGGGCGAAGAACCAGCCCCAGAACATCGCGAACGGGGCGGCGAAGACGATCCAGATCAGGGCGCGGATCTGGTCCTCGTCGTAGGGGAAGGACGTCAGGCTGCGGTTATAGATCGCCCAGGCTGCGCCAGCGCAGGCCGCGCCGAAGATCAGGAGAAAGGTGCGGATATCGAACTGGCGCGCGGCCATACGGTGCTCTCCTCCCCGGAGTGGCTGACAACCGGGCAGGATTATAGCACAGGCGGGGGCGTGGCGCGTAGAGACGCCCCGGCGAAGCAGAGAGACGCCCCAGCGGAGCGTCTCTACGATGCGCCGCGGGGCGTCTCTACTACGTGCGGCAGGGAACTACGCCCCGAAGAAGTCGCGGTTCTTCTGGATGTAGCTCAGCCACTGCTCCGGCACGGAGTCCTCGGCGAAGATCGCCTCGACCGGGCACTCCGGCTCGCAGGCGCCGCAGTCGATGCACTCGTCCGGGTTGATATAGTACATATCCTCGCCCTCGTAGATGCAGTCCACGGGGCAGACGGCGACGCAGGAGGCATCTTTCGTGCCGATACACGGCTCTGCGATGATGTAGGCCATTGGTGTCTCCTTGTAAGGGTATCGTACGACAGAGCGCTACTCAACGCACATCAGAGTAGCACGCGGCGCTCGCCTCGTCTGCTACTTTTGTACCATTCAGGAGAGGTTTGCCGAAGTGGCGAAGTGCGGGCGTGGGGCCGCCCGCGCCGCCGGGCACGATGCGCGGGCTCACCTGATGTCGCGCTGCTCGACGATGTCGCCGTCGACGATCCGCGCCAGGCCCTCGCTGTCCAGCACGATCACGCGCCCGCGCTCCAGGCGCACCAGGCCCTCCTGGGCCAGCTGGCGCAGCGCGCGGCCGGCGATCTCGCGCACGGTCCCGGTGCGCTCGGCGAGCTCCTGCTGGGTGAGCTCGGCCAGGCCGCCGGTGGCCTCGTGGAGCAGCTGGCGCGCCAGGCGCTCGCGCACCGAGCGGAAGGCCAGATCCTCCACCAGCACCACCAGGTCGCGCAGCTGCTCGGCCATCTCGCGCAGCGCGGCGAGCGCCAGGTCGGGGTGGCGGCGGATGAGGCTCAGCAGGGCGTCGCGCGGGAGCACCAGGCAGCGCACGTGGCTCATCGCGCGCCCGGTGGTGAGGTTGGGGCGCTCGTCGAACAGCGGCACGGCGTTGAAGTTCTCGCCGGCGCCGACCATCGCCAGCACCTGCTCGCGGCCATCTGGAGCCGTGCGCGACAGGCGCACCCGGCCGCGGAGCACGAAGAACAGCCCGAACGGGCGGTCGTCCTCGTAGATGATATACTCGCCGGGTCGGTAGTCGCGCACCTCCACCTGGCGCGCAACGTCGGCGAGGGCGTCGTCGTCGAGCGCGGCGAAGAACGGGATCTCGCGAAGCTCTGCGGCTGGGACCATAGGCCTTCTCGTATATGCGTAGTGCGCGGCGCACACCTCCGCGCACCACGCACTACGCTCGTCGCCGGGCTCTTCATCTGCGCTTCAGTATACCACGCCCGCGCGGCGGGCCGGGTGCGCTATAATCATGGGCAGGAGGTGCGCGGTGGCCTGGCCCCGCGCCCCGTGGAGGGTTGGTCCCTCTTCCGCGGCTCTGCAACGACTTTGTCGTCACAGAGCCGCGGGGAAAAGAGTTCACGGAGGGCCACAGGCCCTCCGGGCCTCCCGCAGAAAACGACGGCAGAGCCGCGGGAAAAGGGGAAGCAGCGCGGCGAGCGAAACGAGGGTGCGGCAGCCCGCGCCGCCCTGCACATCAAACGCTATGGGTAAACTTCTGAATCTCATCCTGGCGGCGCTGATCGTCGCGGGCGCGCAGGCGGCGCAGACGCAGCCGCAGCCGACGTTCGACGTGCGGGCGCAGCAGGCCGCGCTCGTGCCGGCCTCCCGCGGCGACCTGAGCCGGGCGGGCGAGTGGAACCGCTACACGATCGACGCGGCGATCGACCCGGCCCGCCGCACCCTCAGCGGCCACATGCGCGTCGAGTACACCAACCGCACCACCGCCGCGCTGGACCGGGTGTACTTCTACCTCTACCCGAACCTGAGCGAGTTCCGCGGCCGCCTGACCGTCTCCGCGGTCACGGTGGACGGCGCGCCGGCGCGCTTCGCGATGGAGGGCGGGCGCTTCCTGCTGCGGGTGAGCCTGCCGGAGACGCTCGCGCCCAAGGAGAGCGTCACGATCGAGCTGGACTGGAGCGCCACGGCGCCCGCCAACGCCAGCCGGGGCGCCTACGGCGCCTTCAACATGGAGGGCGGCGTCCTGGCGCTGGCCTCCGCCTACCCGCTGCTCGGCATTATCCGCGATGGACGCTGGGAGACGGCCCGCCCGAGCGCGCGCGGCGACTTCGTCAACAGCGAGACGGCGCTGTACGACGTGACGCTCACCGCGCCGGCGGACTGGACGCTCGTCACCAGCGGCGTGGTGGTGGACGGCCGGCTGGACGGGGGCAAACAGACGGCGCGGATCGTGAGCGGGCCGCTGCGCGAGTTTACGATCGCGCTGGTGCAGCTCAAGGCCGCGAGCGTCGAGGTGGACGGCACCCGCATTAACTCGTACTTCCGGCCCGAGCACGAGCAGAGCGGGCACCTGGCGCTGCGCGCGGCCGCCGATGCGCTGCGGGCGTTCAACCGGCGGTTCGGCCGCTACCCGCTGGCGGAGCTGGACGTACTGGAGATCGAGGCGCGCACCTTCCTGGGCGTCGAGTACCCCGGCCTGGTCATGATCGACCGCCGGCTGTACGACCGGGGCGGCGAAGGGCTGGAGATCACCGTCGCGCACGAGGTGGCGCACCAGTGGTGGTACAGCCTGGTGGGCAACGACGTGCAGGCCGAGCCCTGGCTGGACGAGGGGCTGACGAGCTTCTCGCAGATCATCTACCAGGAGGAGGTGCACGGCCCGCGCGCGGCCGAGCGTGAGCTGGCGGGCTTCCGCCAGAGCTACCTCGCGGCGCGCAGGGCCGGCGCGGACGGTGCGGTGGGGCGCCCCGCGACGGCCTTCCGCGGCAACTACGTCGCGCTGGTGTACGCCAAGGGGGCGCTCTTCTTCCAGGCGCTGCGCGAGCAGATCGGCGAGGAGGCCTTCGACCGCTTCCTGCGCGGCTACTACGACACCCACCGCTACGGCAGGGTCACGTCCGCCGAGCTGGTCGGCGCCGCGGAGTACAGCTGCTCCTGCGAGCTGGACGACTTCTACCGCGACTGGATCGCGACCGCGGCGCCGGTCAAGGTGCCGTAGGGACGCCCGGCGCCCCTACTGCGCCCTCCTCTTCCGAATCACCTCCAGCATCTCCTCGACGCTGGTGACCTTGACGCGCGGCCGGCCCTGCGCCGCGCCGCGCTCGACCTCGTGCGTGTCGAGCGTCTTCCAGCCCTCGAGCAGCACGAAGTCCGGCTTGCGCTGGCGCAGCAGCTCCAGCACCAGCTCCGGGTCGCGGTTGGCGTCGGGGATGCCCTCGAGCTGCGGCAGGTCGGCGACCATGGACGCGACCGTCGCGACGGCGTCGGCCTTGTTGGTGCCGATCACCCCCGAGGGGCCGCGCTTGATCCAGCCGACGGCATACTCGCCGGGGATGACCTCGCCGGTCAGGGTGGTCACCCGGCCGGCGACGTTGGGGATCACGGAGGCCGCCTCGTCGAACGGGACGTCCGGCAGCGCCATGCCGCGGTAGCCGACCGAGCGCAGCACCAGGCCGGCCTCGATCACCTCGTACTCGCCGGTGCCCTTGGCGCGCAGCCCGCCCTTGCCGTCCGGCACGAGCACGTTGCGCTCGATCTTGATGGCCACCACGCGCCCGTTGTCGCCGATCAGCTCGGCCGGCGAGCGCAGGAAGCGCATCACGATCCGCCGCGGCGCGCCGGTGGGCTCGCGCTGCGAGAAGCCGCGCAGGATCTCGACGTTGCGGGCGGCGATCTTGTTCTCGGCCAGCGACGCCTCGCTCTCGGGGTCTAGCTCCAGCTCCGCCGGGTCGACGATGACGTCCACGCCGCGCAGCTCGCCGAACTCCTTCAGCTCGGCGTTGGTGAACGACGCCTGCGCCGGCCCGCGCCGTCCGAGTATCACCACCTCGCGCACCTGGCTGGCGCGCAGCGCCTCGAGCGCGTAGTCGGCGATGTCGGTGGTCGCCAGCTCGTCCGGGTCGGTGACCAGGATGCGGGCCACGTCCATCGCCACGTTGCCGTTGCCGACGACGACGGCGCGCTGGTGCGTCAGGTCGAACTGCAGGGTGCAGCAGTCCGGGTTGCCGTTGTACCAGCCGACGAAGACGGTGGCCGGGTAGCTGCCCACCAGATCCTCGCCGGGGATGTTCATGCGCCGGTCGGTCTGGGCGCCGACGGCGTAGACGATCTGGTCGTAGAGCGGACGCAGGTCGGCGTGGGTGACGTCCACCCCGAAGGTCACATTGCCGAAGTAGCGCACCTGCGGGTGCTCGAGGATCCTGTCGTAGACCCGCGTCACGGCCTTGATCGACTGGTGGTCGGGCGCGACTCCATCGCGCACGAGGCCGAAGGGGGTGGGGAAGCGGTTGAAGATATCGATCGCGAAGGTGAGCTCCTTCTGCCTCAGGAGCGCCTCAGCGGTGTAGAAGCCGGCCGGTCCGGCGCCGATGATCGCAACGCGCGCCGGCCGTGAGGGAGATCCCAGGCGTGTCTCCACGGTACTGCGTCCCTTCTACTGTAACGGGCAGTTTGTGATGTTCAGAACGGACCGGCGAGCATTATAACATGGGCGGCGGTGTCACACCGGCGGCCAGGGTACGCTGCGGCCCGAGCCGGGGTGGGGGTACCTGCCGCTGTCGATCAGGCGGTCGAGGCGCCGGCGGAAGGCTCTGACCTCATCGGCGGCGAGCAGCTCCTCGAGGGAGCGGATGAAGGGGCCGCCGGCTTGGACCTGCTCGCGGAGCGCGCACAGGTCATCGAGGATATCCTGGCGCAGCGGCTCGCCGGCGTAGTCCCACAGCACCGTGCGCAGCTTCGGCTCGGCGTGGAAGCAGATCCCGTGGTCGATCGCCCACAGCCGGCCGTCGGTGCCCTTCAGGCAGTGGCCGCTCTTGCGGTCCGCGTTGTTGGCCAGGATGTCGAAGGCCGCCAGGCGCTGGATCTGATCCTCGAAGCCGCCCTCCTGCTGCATAGTGAACAGGTGCTCGTCCTGGTCGCAGTCGATGTAGAGCTGGACCGAGCCGATGCCGTACGGCCCGTCGCGCAGGACGGTGGGCGGCACCAGCATCCACCCGAGCGTCTCGCTGAGCAGATAGGCGGCGACCTCACGCTTGCAGAGCGTGCCGCGCGGGAAGTCCCACAGCGGCCGTTCGCCGCGGCGCGGCTTGTAGACCGCCAGGCCCTGCAGGCCATCGGCGCGGACGGTGACGAGCAGCGTGTAGTTGCTGCTCCAGGGGAGCATCCCCTGGACCTCCATCTCGCCGTTGGTCAGGAGCGTGAGCACATCGGCGACGCTCAGTTCGGTTCGATCATCGCTCATACGACTGGGTCTCGGAGAGGGGATGTGCGGCCGCCGCGGCGTTAGCGAAGCCGAGGCTACTGGCAACCACGCCCCTCTCTGCCGCGCAGCAGTTCCGCAAACTGGCTAGTTCATCTGTGGGCAGAAGTGTCCGGAGAGATCGATCGGGCGGCCGCAGTTGCCGCAGATCTTGCGGCCTCTGGCGACCACGTTGGCGGCGTGCTCGCTCAGCGCGCGCATCTGCTGGCGGGTGGCGCCGAAGCGGGCGGTGGGAGGCTCCTCGCCCTCCTCGCGCATCCCCTGCATCACCAGGATCACGATATCGCGGTCGCTGTCGTAGCCGATGCCCATCTGTGCGATGCGGAAGCGCGGCTCTAGCGGCTCCTCGAGCGTCATGTCGCTTGCGAGCAGTAGGTCATCGGACGAGGAGAGCAGCGGGTTCTTCTCGGCCAACTCCTCGAGCAGCTTGTCGATCGCCTGCGCGAGGGCGCGCACCTGCTCCTTCTCGGCGATCAGCGAGACCAGCTCGCGGCCGCGCCGCGCCTGAATGTAGAACACGCGCTGACCCGGCTGCCCGACGGCGCTGGCCGTGATGCGGGTGACCGGATCCAAATCGTAGGTAAACCTGGCCATAGCTTCGCTACACTACTCGATCTGCCGTGCGGCGCAGCGCCTGCGCCGCTACTGCTCAACGCCGTTGGCCCGCTCCTCGGCCGGCGCCTCCGCCGCGACGGCCACGGCCTCGCTGGGGGCGGGCTGGGGCGCACCTGCCGCTTCGGCCTCCCCGGTGGATGAAGGCGCCTGGGCTGCCTGCTGCGGCGCCGCCTGCTGCTCGGCGGCGGGCTCCTCCGGCTTGGGCTTCAGATGCTCGAGCGACCCGGTGTCGTTGTAGGCGAGCAGGCGCGGCCCCATCTTCGTGAAGGCCAGCGCGGTCACCGAGCAGGTGCTGATCTCAAGCCGCTGGAACAGGTCCGTGTGCATTCCGACGTAGTAGGCGACCGCCAGCTTGATGATGTCGGCGTGCGAGACGACGGCGATCATGCCCTTCGGGTGGCGGGCGCGCAGGCTGTCCAGCGTGGAGACCATGCGCATCTGGGCCTCGCCGAGCGTC
This sequence comes from uncultured Roseiflexaceae bacterium, assembly GCA_937974195.1. Classification (GTDB taxonomy): domain Bacteria; phylum Chloroflexota; class Chloroflexia; order Chloroflexales; family Roseiflexaceae; genus CALJIC01. The sequence continues at coordinate 15,122 of CALJIC010000263.1, forward strand.
TCGCCGCCGGGGAAGCGCGTGCCGCTCGGGTAGAACTGGACGCCCGGCCAGAGCTCGTGCTTGTACAGCTCCTTGAGCTCGGCGCCCTGCCACTCGCCGTAGTCCACCTCCTGCAGGCCCTCGACGAGGCGGATGGTCATCCCGCGCGGCATAGCGATCGCCTGCGCCGTCTCGACGGTGCGGTCGAGCGGGCTGGCGTAGATCGCTTCGATCGGGAGGTGTGCGATCCGCGCGGCGAGCGCCGCGGCCTGCCGGCGCCCCTCTTCGTTCAGCCGAACGCCGGGTATGCGGCCGGCGAGCCGGCCGTGGACCCAGTCGTTGGCGCCGTGACGGATCAGCAGAAGAACTGTCACTGGCTTCCCTATCGTCTACACGTCTCTATGGCTATTAACTATACCATGTTTTGCCCCGCAGCGGCAGCCTGAGGCCGCGATCTGGGAAATGAAGAGGTTGACAGCCGCCCGGCGCGCGGGGATAATCCGCCGGACGTACACACCGCCTATGACGATGAGTGCTCTCAACCACTCCATCGCGGCGCTCGCGCAGGAGGCGCGGCAGGCGCTCGGCGCGCTCCTCGACCGGCGCCTCGCGCTGCTGCTCGGCCTGCTCGCCGCGCTGCTGCTCGCCGCCGCGCAGGCGCCGCTGACCTACGCGGTGGACGTCGGCGTGGAGGATGGGCCGGGCAGCGACCTGCCGCTGGTGGCCGGCTTCCACCCGCGCGAGCGGGACATCCAGGGGACGTTCCGCTGGAGCCGGGGTCGCTCGCAGATCCGGCTGCCGGGCGTGGGCGCGCGCCCGCTCCAGCTGACGCTGCGCTTCATCGCGGTGAGCCCGGAGGTGGCCGAGCGCGGCCCGCGCGAGATCGAGCTGTGGGCGAACGGGGCGCTGGCGGCGCGCCTCCCGGTGCGCCCGGCCGGCGCGGTCTACCGCCTGGTGCTGCCGCCCGCCCCTGCGGGCGACTACTGGCTCGAGCTGCGCAGCGCGACGATCGTGCCGACGGGGGACGAGCGCGCGATCGGCGCGGGGCTAAACTCGTTCGTCGCCGCGGCGCCGGGCGGCCCTGCGCTCCCCGCCGCTCGCAGCACGCTCGGGTGGCTGGCGGCCGCCGCCCTGGCCTGGCTCGCGGTGCGGCGGGTCGGCTTCGGCCCGGCCGGGGCGCTCGCCATGCTGCTCCCCGGCGCGCTGCTGGCAGGGCTCGCGGCGCTGCTCGACCCGCCGCGGTTCGCGTTCGGCGCCGCGCCCGCCCTGGTGGCCCTGGCGCTGGGGTGGGGCCTGGCGCTGCTGCTGTGCGCCCGCCCGGCCGCCCTGGCCGCTGCGGGCGCGGCGCTCGCGGCGCTCGGAGTTGGGGCGACGCTGGCGCGGGCGGCGCTCGGGGCCGATGGGGGCGCGGGGTGGGCCGCCGGGCTGAGCGGGATCGGGGCGGGGCTGCTGCTCGGCGGGGCGATGCGGCCCGCGGTCGCCCGGCTCGTCCGCCGGCTCGGGCTGGAGGTGCCCCACGGACACTGGCGCTGGCTGGCGCTGATGGCGGTGCTGGTGCTCGCCACGCGCTACGGCGGCAAGATCTACCCGGACTCCATGCCCGGCGACATCGGCTTCCACGCCAACCGCTTCGTCGACGTCGTGCGCGGCACCGTGCTGATCGTGTCGCGCAACCGCGGGGTGGACTTCCCGTACCCGCCGGCGTTCTACCTGCTGCTGATGCCCTTCTCGCTGCTCGGCGTGGACCGGCGCGTCGCCCTGCAGCTCGGCGGGGCGCTGCTGGACGCGCTGAGCCCGCTGCTGGTCTACGCGGTCGCCGCCTCCGCCGTGCCCCGGCCCGGCCGGGCGGCGCGCTCCGCCGTGCCGCTCGTCGCGGCCGCGGTCTACTCCTTCAGCGCCGCCGGGTACATGACGACCTGGTGGAACTTCAGCACCCACATCTTCGCCCAGTTCGCGCACCTGCTGCTCGTGGCGGCGCTCGTGGTCGTGTGGCCTGCGCTGGGCCGGCGGGCGGCCACCGGCGCCTCGCGCCTCTCGACCCTCGGCGTGGCCTGCGGCCTGGTGCTGCTGCAGTGCCTGGTGTACCTCGGGCACTTCGGCTTCTGGATGAACATGTCGCTGCTGGGGGCGTTCGGGCTGCTGGTGCTGGGGTGGGCGCGCTACGGGCCGCTGCGCCGGGCGGGCGCGGGGCGGGCCTTCTGGACCATCCTGGCGTCGTTCGCGGGCGCGCAGGCGCTGGCGGCGCTGCTGTTCTACACCGGCTACACCGGGATGCTGCTCGCGCAGGTGCAGGCCGCGGCGAGCGGCGGACTCACCGGGCTGGCGGGCCGGGCGCCGCTGGACCGCGCGGTGCTCTGGCAGATCCTGTGGGAGTACGGGCTGGTCACCCACTTCGGGTTCTTCGCGCTGCCGCTGGCGCTGTGCGGCGGGCTGCTCCTGTGGGCCGCGCCCCCCGCGCGCGAGGTGCATCGCCCGGCGCCCAGCGCGCGCGCCGCGGTGCTCACGCTCATGGCGGGGACGCTGGCGATCGCCGTGTTCTTCGCCGTGCTGCCGTTCCTCTCCGGATCGACCCTCTCCAGCCGCTGGCTCATGTTCTCGGCCTGGGCGGTGGCGGTGGGGGCGGCGCTCGGCGCGCACTGGCTCTGGCGGCGCGGCGTGGCCAGCCGGGTCGCCCTGGGCGCCGCCGGGTGCTACGTGCTGTGGGTCACCGCCAGCATGTGGCTCGGGGCGCTGGCGTGGCGCATCCGGCCGCCGGAGCCCTTCTAGAGCTGGAGATCGGAGCTGCCGCCGCTTCCGCCGCCCGGCGGCGGGCGAGGGCGGGCGCGGCTCGCTTCTGCTATACTGTCTCCATCCTCTTTATTTTTTATTGCAGGAGTTACGCGGTGGTCCGTCCTGCACCCAAGCGTGTTCCGCAGGCGCTCCGCCCTGCACC
>CALJIC010000264.1 GCA_937974195.1 uncultured Roseiflexaceae bacterium
GGAGGCGCAGCCGGCCGCGGAGGCCGAGATATCGGAGCGCACGGCCGCGAGTGTTGTGGAGGACGAGCGCGCCCCGCTGCCCAGGATGCTGCCGCGCACCGGCGGTGAGCTCGACGCGCGCCGGGCCTTCTGGCTGATGTACGGCGAGGTGGTTGCCGCCGCCGCGAGCTTCCTCATCGTGCTCGGCGTCGGCCTGCGCCTCGCGCTCACGCGCCGCATCAGGTAGCGCTCTGTGACTACGCGCCGGCGGGTGCCGCCGGGCGAGCTCCGGCCCCTCAGCCGCTCAGCCCGACGGCTGCCCGCTCGGCGCCGGGGCCCGCTCCGCGCCCTCCGGGACGGGGCTCCCCGGCCCGTCGTAGGCCCGTAGCTCCGGCACGCGCGCCGCAGTGCCCAGCACCACCAGCACGCAGATCGTCCCGCCGATCAGCACCGCCACCGGCGCGCCGATGATGCTCGCGAGCACGCCGGTGTAGAACTCACCCAGCTGCGGCCCGCCGGCGAAGAAGACCATGTTCACCGCCACCATCCGCCCGCGCAGCTCGTCCGGCGTGAGCAGCTGCCGGATCGTGCCGCGGATGACCATGCTCACCGTGTCGGCGGCGCCGCTGCCCGCCAGCGCCAGCAGCGTGAGCGGCAGCCAGCGCGAGGCGCCGAACACGGCGATCGAGACGCCGAACAGCCCGACCGCCACCAGCAGCAGCGCGCCCTGGCGGCGGAAGGTCACCAAGCTGAGGACCGCCGCGGCGATCACCGCCCCGACCGCCGGCGCCGAGTACATCCAGCCCAGCTCCACCGGCCCCACGCCCAGCACCTGGTCGGCGAACAGCGGCATCAGCGTCGTCGCCGCGCCGAAGAACGTGGCGAAGAAGTCCAGCAGCATGGTCGAGGCGATCAGCCGGTGGCGGAAAACGAACCGCAGCCCTTCGAGCGCGTCGCCCAGGCCGGCCCGGCGCGTGCTCCCGGCGACGTCGTAGCGGCCCATCAGCGCGGCCGCCACCACCACCGCCAGGTACGAGGCCGCGTCGATCCAGTACACCGGCGCAACCCCCAGCCCGGCGATCAGCAGCCCGGCCGCCGAAGGGCCGACCACTGTGGCGAGCTGCCAGGCGATGATATTCGTGCTCAGCGCGATCGAGAGGTACGAGGCCGGCACCAGCCGCGGCACCAGCGCCTGGCGCGCCGGCATCTCGAAGGCGCCCGCCACCGCGGCGGCGATCACCATCGCGTAGATCTGCCACACCGAGGGCTCGCCGAAGCTGCTGGCCGCGCCGAGGCCGGCCGAGGACAGCATCGACGCTATGGAGGTGACGATCAGCACCTGCCGGCGGTCGGCGCGGTCGGCGATCAGGCCGCTGATCGGCGCGACGAGCACCAGCGCCAGGACGCGCGCCAGGCCGATCAGCCCCAGCGCCAGCGCCGGGTCGATCCCGCCGCCGCTGCGCGCCAGATCGTAGACGTGCCAGTTCACGGCCACGATCCGCATCTGCGCGCCGATCGTGGCGACGAGTGTGCCCAACCACAGCAGCCGGAAGTCGCGGTAGCGCAGCGCCGCCAGCGGGGCAACGCGGCTGGACGGCCCGCCCGAGGGTGAGGAGTTTGTGCTCATACACACAATATTATCACAAGCGGAGTCCTGTCCGCTTCCAGGCTCCGGTAGTAGCTATCAGATCCGTAGCGATCTACCACTTGCGTCTCAGGAGGCTCCTACCCGTGACTCATCCACCTGACGAGAGGGGCGGTCTATACTCCGGGGGCGATGTTGAGGGTGCGCCCGGAGTTCCCCGCGATTGGGCTTTGCGGGCCCGGGCCCTGAGACAAAGATGCAGAGCAGCGACCGCGCTCTGCGAGAAGTGCAGCTCACCGCGGCGCAGGCCCCGGCGGGCATGCCAGAGGAGAGACAGCGATGTACCGGAGAGGATTCGTGATTCTGGCGGCGCTGATGCTGCTGAGCCTGATCCCGGTGGCGAGCGCGAGCGCCCAGAGCGCAGAGCGCTGCTTCCCCGAGACCGGCTACTGCATCAGCGGCCCCATCCGCCAGTACTGGGAGCGCAACGGCGGCCTGGCGGTGTTCGGCTACCCGATCACCCCGCCGCGGGTCGAGCAGGTCGAGGACTGGATCGGCCCGGTGCAGTGGTTCGAGCGCGACCGGCTGGAGGACCACACGGCGCAGGGCCAGGGCGTGCTCGCCGGCCGGCTCGGCGCCGAGATCCTCGAGCGCCAGGGGCGCCCGTGGGTGTACGGCAACGAGCAGCCCGGGCGTCCCGGCGGCCCGTGCCGCTACTTCGCCCAGACGGGCTACAACATCTGCAACCCGGCCTTCCGCCAGTACTGGGAGCGCAACGGCGGCCTGGAGCGATTCGGCTACCCGATCACCCCGGCCATCCAGGAGACGATCGAGGGGCGCACCTACACCGTGCAGTACTTCGAGCGCCGGCGCATGGAGTACCACCCCGAGAACCGGCCGCCCTACGACGTGCTGCTCGGGCTGCTCGGGCGCGATGTGCTCTTCGGCGCCCAGCCGAGCCCGAGGCCCTGCAACTACCCGGTGCTGAGCGAGCTGCAGGCCAACGTGAACGTGTTCAACCAGACGCAGCCGCTCGGCTGCCCGATCGCCGGCGAGGACTTCAGCTACACGCAGGGCGCGTCGGCGCGCTTCGAGCGCGGCCAGATGTACTGGGTCAACCTCCGCGGCGGCCGCTCGCTGGTGTTCGTCCTGATCTACGGCTCGGACGGCAGCGTGCGCTACCGGATGATCGAGGATACCTGGCGCGAGGGGGATATCATCAACGCCGGCCTGACCCCGCCGCCCGGCCTGTACGAGCCGAGCCGTGGCTTCGGCAAGGTCTGGCGCGAGTTCCCGGATATCCGCGCGCAGATCGGCTGGGCGGTCGAGAACGAGCGTGCGGTGACGGCCAGCTACCAGGTGTTCGAGCGCGGGCGTGTGCTGCGGATCTGGGACGACAACATCGTCTGGCAGTTCGACATCCGCGACGGGGCCCGGAGCGATAGCGTCAGGTATTAAGTGGTGCGCGGTCGGCAACGACCGCTCCCTTCCGGGAGGTAGGTGTGCCCGTGTGGCGGCTCCGTCGCTGCGCGGGCACGCCCTCACGTTTGTGGGCGGTATAATGCCCCGCACACGCCCGCCGCCTACGCCACGAGGAAGACATGCAGCTCACCGATTGGCAGTTCCGCTTCGAGGATGAGGCTGCCTGGCGCCCGATCGCCGTGCCGGGCTGCTGGGAGGAGGCCGGCTACCCGAAGGACCGCCCCGGCCCGGCCTGGTACCGCGCGCAGGCCACGGTGCCCTCCGAGTGGGCCGGCCGCCGCATCTTCCTGCGCTTCGGGGCTGTGAGCTACCACTGTCAGATTTACATAAACGGGACTCTGTGCGGCGAGCACACCGGTCTGTGGGACTCGTTCGCGGTCGAGATCACCGCGGCCGTCCGCCCCGCCGAGCCGTTCGAGCTGCTGCTGCGCGTCGAGAAGCCGGCCAGCCTCACCGCCGGCCCCGCCTCGCCGCCGGTCCCCGGCCGCTTCCCGCTTCGGCGCACCCTCTCCGGCTTCCTGCCCTACGTCTGGGGCCACATGTTCGGCGGCATCTGGCAGCCGGTCGAGCTCGTCGCCGCCGGGCCGGTCGTGATCGAGGAGGCCTACGCGCGCGGCACCCCCGACGGGCGGGTCGAGGTCTTTGCGCAGCTCTCGGCGCCCGCCACGGCCACGCTCGAGCTGCGCGACCCGGCGGGCGAGGTCGTCCTCTCCGCCGCCGGCCACACCGAGCGCGTGGAGCAGAGCTTCGAAGAGCTCACCTCCGCACCTCCTCCCTCCGTGCCCTCCGTGCCCTCCGTGGATCGCTCCTCCGTGCCCTCCGTGGATCGGCAGGTCGTCCGCTTCGACCTCCAGCTCCCCAGCCCGCGCCCCTGGTCGCCCGCCGACCCGGCGCTCTACACGGCGGTGCTGCGGGTCGACGGGGACGAGCGCGCGGTCCGCTTCGGGCTGCGCTCGCTGCGGGCCGAGGGCGCGACGCTGCTGCTCAACGGGCGGCCGGTCTACCCGCGCCTGATCCTCTCCTGGGGCTGGTACGCCGACCGGCTGGTCTGCGACCCGGGGCCGGAGCGGGTGCGCGAGGACTTCGCGAAGCTGCGGCGGCTCGGCTACAACGGCGTCAAGCTCTGCCTGTGGTTCCCGCCGCAGTACTACTTCGACCTGGCCGACGAGCTGGGCATGCTGCTGTGGGTCGAGCTGCCGATGTGGCTGCCCGACCCGGACGACGCGTTCCGGCGCCAGGTGGGCGTCGAGTACGCCCGGCTGGTCCGCCAGGCCCGCCAGCACCCGTCGGTCATCCTGTACAGCCTGGGCTGCGAGCTGAACCGCGCCGTCGGGCCGGAGATCCTCGGGCCGCTGTACGCGCTGGTCAAGCGGGCGGGCGAAGGGGCGCTCGTGCGCGACAACAGCGGCTCGGGCGAGGCGTACGGCGGCCTGCTCAACGAGTTCGCCGACTACTACGACTACCACTTCTACTGCGACATCCAGTTCTTCCGCAACCTGGTGGACTACTTCAGCCCCCGCTGGCGCCCGCAGCAGCCCTGGATCTTCGGCGAGTTCTGCGACTACGACACGTTCCGGGTGCCGCCCCGGCCCGCCCCCGCGCCAGGCGAGGCGGAGGCTGCCGAAGGGAGCGGCGAGGCCCGGCCCGCCGCCTGGTGGGCGAGCAGCGATCCGGCCGTCAACCCGCAGGGCGCCCGCTGGCAGTACGACGTCCCCTACCAGGAGGAGCGGCTGCGCGCCGCCGGCTACTGGGAGCGCGGGGCCGAGCTGGAGCGGCTCTCCGCGCTGCACGGCCTGCTGCACCGCAAGTTCACCCTCGAGCTCGTCCGCACCTACCGCGAGATCGCCGGCTACGTCGTGACCGGCGAGGCCGATACGCCGATCAGCACCGCGGGCATGTGGGACGACGCCGGCCGCCTCAAGTTCGACGCGGACGCGTTCCGGGCGTTCAACGCCGACCTGGTCCTGGCCGTCGGCTGGGACAAGCGCCGCGAGTGGGTCAACGGCGGCGACCGCGCGGCCTACTGGGATACCTTCAGCTACACGGCCGGCGCGGTGGTCCGCCCGCACCTGATCGCCTCGCACTACGGGGCGTCCGGCGGCCCGGCGGCGCTGGCCTGGAGCGTGGCGCTGGACGGCGAGGAGCCCTTCGCCGCCGGCGAGGCCGTGACGCCGTTCGAGCTCGCGCCGGGCGATGTGCGCGAGCTGGCGGTGGCCGAGTTCCACGCGCCGCAGGTCTCGCGGCCGCGGCGGGCGACGCTGCGCGCCCAGGTGCGCGTCGGCGCGGAGGAGGCGGCCAACGAGTGGCCGCTGTGGTTCTTCCCCGCGGACGCGTGGGCAGGCCTGGCCAGTGTGGCGCTGCTGGACCCGGCCGGGCGTCTGGAGGGGCTGCGCGGCCTGGCGCCCGGCGTCGCCGCGATCGAGGCGGCCGAGCTCCTCGCCGGCGGCCGCTGGCCGGTGATCATCGCCACCGAGTGGTCGCCGGCGCTGGACTCGTTCGTGCGCGCGGGCGGGCGGGCCCTGCTGGCGCAGGCCCCCGACGGGCCGCCCGGCCCGCTTCCGCTCGTCGCGCAGCCGTTCTGGCGCGAGGCCGTGCGCATCTGCGAGCAGCACCCGGCCTGGGGAGACTTCCCGCACGACGGCTGGGCCGGGCTGCAGTTCTACGGCTGCGCCACCGACCACGCGCTCGACACCGCGGCGCACGCTCAGGCCGTGCGCCCGATCCTGCGCCGCCTCGACACCCGCACGATGCAGATCAGCGACTACGCCGCGGAGCTGGCGTGGGGCGCCGGCCGCCTGATCGTCACCACGCTGCGCTTCGGCGGCGGCCACGGCGACCAGCCGGTCGGCATCGGGCGGAACACCGCGGCCGCCCACCTGCTTAGCTGCTGGGCGCGCTACCTTATGCTATAATGCCACGCACGCGCAACGGCCACACTTCTGCGCGGGACTGTCGAAGGCTTTGCCATGCGCTGTCCCTTCTGCCAGCACCCAGACAGCGATGTTATCGACACGCGCAAGCTGAACGGTGGCGAGTCGATCCGCCGGCGCCGCAAGTGCGCCTCCTGCGGCAAGCGCTTCACCACCTACGAGCGCGTCGAGACGGTGAGCCTCACGGTGGTCAAGAAGAACGGCGAGCGCGAGCCGTACGAGCGCGAGAAGCTGATGCGCGGCGTGCGAACCGCCTGCTACCGCCGGCCGATCTCCGCGCAGCAGCTCGAGTCGCTCGTGAACGACGTCGAGACCGAGCTGATGTCGCTCGACGAGCAGGAGGTCCCCTCCACGACGATCGGCGATATGGTGATGCGCCGGCTGCGCGAGCTGGACGAGGTGGCCTACATCCGGTTCGCCTCGGTCTACCGCTCGTTCACCGACCTCGGCAAGCTGCGCGAGGCTGTGGACGAGCTGCTGGACAGCAATCCGAGTTGATGTAAGTTACGCGGTTGTACCGGCCGCCCTTCCATGCCGGAATGCGTGAGGGGCCGCTAGCTCCCCGGCGAACCCTTCCCCAGCGCCTCTGCGACGATACCGCGCCGGAGAGCGGCCGGCGAAGGGAGCTCCCGAGGGAAGCGGCGCCTCCCCGGGCCACACCGCAGCAAGAGCGAGCTTTAATGGATCTGAATGTGACTGAGCAGCGAGAGCCGAACTCACCTAGCGCGCCCGCCGCGCCCCGCATGGGCGCTATCACACGCTTCTGGAACGAGATAAACGTCGGCATGCGCGAGCTGCGCTGGGTGCCGGTGCTGCTGTACGGCATCGCCGGCGGGCTGCTGATGCCGATCTCGGTGCTGCAGTCGGGCGTGCTGACCTTCCTGGCCGGCATCGTGCCGGTGGGCGTGGGGTTGCTGCTGGCGCGCAGCGTCAAGGCGCACTACGCGCTGCACGGGTTCATGGCCGGCGCGGTCGGCGCGCTCGTCAGCGCGGGGGTGCTGGCCTGGATGATCTTCTACACCCAGCTGGGCGCGACGGCCGGCGCCGCCCTTGGCACCGGGGCCGGGACGCTCAGCCAGGTGTGGGCCGCCATCAGCAGCTTCATCGGCTTCTCGCTGCTCGCGTTCAGCACCTTCGGCGCCTCCACCGCCGGGCGGATCGAGGAGCGCAACCGCGAGCTGCGCGAGCAGGTGCGGCAGCGCGGCGGCGCGCTCGAGCGCCCGGGCGCGATCCGCAGCGCCGACGACATCCGCGGCCTGTCGCTGCCGCAGTTCGGGTCGTACGTCAACACGCTCTTCAAGAAGAAGGGCTTCACGTTCAAGGACTACCGCTTCACCGACAAGGACAAGCACCTCGACCTGTGGATGGAGTACGAGAACGAGCCCTGGCACCTGCGCCTGACGGTCGCCGACAAGGTCGCGCCGGGCACGATCGAGAGCCTGCTGCAGGACATGAAGCGCGAGGGGTGCACCAAGGGCGTCGTCATCGCCTCCACCGAGTTCACGCCGTCCGCGATCAAGAGCGCGAAGGGGCGGCCGGTGGTGCTGATCGACGGCGCCACGCTGTATGAGATTGCGGAGCAGTGATGCAGATCAGCCTGAAAGACAAAGTCGCGCTCGTGACGGGCGCCTCGCGCGGGATCGGGCGGGCGGTCGCGGCTGCTCTCGCCGGCGCCGGCGCCAGCGTCGTCGTCAACTACCGCGGCAACCAGGCGGCGGCCGACGAGACCGTGGCTGCGATCACCGACGCCGGGGGGCAGGCGGTCGCTGTGCAGGCCGACGTCAGCTCGCCGGAGGAGGTCGAGCGGCTGTTCAAGACGGTGCTCGATCGCTTCGGAAAGCTCGACATCCTGGTGAACAACGCCGGCATCACCCGTGACACGCTGCTGCTGCGGATGAAGGACGACGACTTCGACGCCGTGCTGGACACCAACCTGCGCGGGGTGTTCCTCTGCACGCGCGCGGCGCTGCGCCCGATGACCCGCGCCCGCTCGGGGCGGATCATCAATATCACGTCGGTGGTCGGGCTGGTGGGCAACCCCGGCCAGGCCAACTACGCCGCCGCCAAGGCGGGGATCGTCGGCTTCACCAAGTCGGTGGCGCGCGAGATGGCGAGCCGCAACATCACCGTCAACGCCGTCGCCCCGGGCTACATCGAGACCGACCTGACCGGCGTGCTGGACGACAAGGTGCGCGCGGCGATCCTCGAGACGATCCCGCTCGGGCGGCTTGGCACGCCCGCCGACGTGGCCGGGCTGGTGTGCTTCCTGGCCTCGGACGCGGCCGCCTACATCACCGGCCAGACCATGGCGGTGGACGGCGGAATGGTGATGCACTAGCTCAATTCCTTGACAGTCACCCTGAAAAACGGTAACATTTCGGGCGCAGTGATGGCGGGGCAGGCAAAGGGTCATGGCGCAGCCATCGGAGAATATGACGGTGGCACCGCACGTGCTGATCGATCTGATCAGCGCCGCGGTCCGCGCGGTGCCTGGAGTCGCCCGGCTTGGCACGGTTCCCCACGGGCGGGAGGGCGTGCTACGGGATCGGCGCGTGGGCTTTGACCTGCGGACTGACCCGGAGGGCGTCAGCGTCGACTGCTACCTGGTCGCGCTGCCGGACACCAGCTTGCTCGAGGTCGGCGTCGCTGTTCAGGCGAGCGTCGCCGCCGTCCTGCGAGAGCTGCTCGGCGTCGCGGTGCGCGAGGTCAACGTCTCGATCCAGGACGTCGGTGCACATTCGCCCGCAGGAGATAGAACCAAACATGGCTAGCCTGCGCCACCGGGTGCGCACCATCGCACTGCAGATCCTGTTCGAGCTCGACGCGACGGACCACGCCCCGGATGTCGTTGTGGCCCGCTGGCTCGAGGATGAGCAGCTGCCGCCCGAAGGTGAGCGTTTTCTTCGCCGCCTGGTCTTCGGCGTCTGGGAGCACATCCCGTACATCGATCGGATCATCGAGGAGGCCGCGCCGAGCTGGCCGGTGAGCCAGATGCCCGGCGTGGATAAGGCGGTGCTGCGCATCGCGCTGTTCGAGATCCTGATCGACGACGTCGAGAAGACGCCGGTCAAGGCGGTTATCAACGAAGCGGTGGAGCTCGCGAAGCACTTCGGCAGCGATAACTCCAGCCGTTTTGTCAACGGCGTGCTCGGCACAGTTGTGACGCGCTACGTCGATGGAAAGCACGAATAGTCCGACCAACCAAGTCGTTGAAAGGAGTAGCCGCATGGCATCGCCCGAGATGGAAGCGCGCCTGAAGAAGATCGTCGCTGAGCAGCTGAGCGTCGATGAGAGCAAGATCGTTCCCGAGGCCCGGTTCACCGACGACCTGAACGCCGACTCGCTCGACCTGGTCGAGATGATCATGTCGCTCGAGGAAGAGTTCGGCGTGGAGATCCCGGACGAGGATGCGGAGAAGATCCTCACCGTGAAGGATGCGCTCGACTACATCGACGCGCATGTCCAGGCGGCCTAAGCGCAGCGCCCGTCGCACCACAGCGAGTACCGTGGGGGCGGGCAGCTCGCCTCGCCGCACCGCTGATCGCTGTGGTGCATTTTATTGCCCCCGCAAGGGGAAGCTGCTATGAACTTTCTGGGCATCGGGCCTGGCGAAGTCTTTCTGATCCTAATCCTGCTCCTGGTGGTCGTCGGTCCCGAGCGCCTGCCGCAGTTTGCCCGCACCGCCGGGCGCTTCGTCGTGCGCGTGCGCGACTGGATCGCGCGCTCGCCCGACGCGCAGATGGTCATGCGCGCGCGCCAGGAGCTCGAGATCGAGCTCAACGAGCTGCGCAAGAGCCTCACCGAAGAGGTCGAGACCGTCCGCAAGGAGCTGGAGAGCGTCCGCGGCGACCTGGCCGAGGCCACGAAGATGGTCGAGGAGTCGGCCGAGGAGGTCGCGCGGGCGCGCATCGATATCGACGGGGCCGCCGACGGTAACGCCGCGCCGGCCCAGAAGGCGGCCCTCGACTCCGAGGGGGCCGCCCGGACGATAGCACCCCCCGCCACGAGCGAGACGCCCTCGGCCACCGGTGCGGACGCGGAGCAGCCCGCTCCGGCGCAGGCGCCCGACGCCGCCGCCGCGGCGCCGAACGGCCAGCCCGTGCCGCGCTCCTACAAGCCAGGCCAGCGCCCGCCGAGCAGCCCGGCGCAGCCCGCCGCTGCGGATGACGCGACGATCGAGGAGCTGAACCGCCGGATCGAGCAGCTGAGCGCGGAGTTCAGCCGGCAGATCCAGGCGCTGACTGCCGAGCTCCAGGCGCTGCGGGAGCGCTCCGCGGCTCCCGAGCCACCCCACGAGGCAGCCCCCGAGGCCAGCGCGGCCGACGCGCCATCCGCGGTGCACGAAGAGGCGCCCGAGGCCGGCGCAGCCGACACGCCGCCTGCCGCTGAGCCTGGTGAGCTGCTGGCGATGCCCAGCGAGGTGCCGGCGGCCCGGCGGCGCTGCAAGGGGATCACGCGCAGCGGCGAGCCGTGCGCCGCGCCCCCGCTCAAGGGGCAGGACTACTGTCGGGTTCACGCGCGCCAGCGCGTGCTGGAAGAGGTCACCTGATGCCAGAAACCCAGCTCATCATCGTGATTGTCGCGATCACGGCGCTGATCCTCCTCCCGCTTCTGGTGACCATCCTGGTGCGGATCTTTATCAAAGATGAGCCGGAGGAGGCGGAGCCGGAGCCGGAGGGCCTGACCGACTTCCAGTCGATCGGCGACTTCTGGCAGGGGATGGCGCCGCACCTGCTCGAGCTGCGCGACCGGCTGGTCAAGGCGCTGATAGCCGTGGGCATCGGCACGGCGCTCGGCTTCTACATGGTGAACAGCGAGACGCTGCTCGGCATGAAGCTGCCGGACTTCCTGGTGGCGCACCTGGCGCCGGGGACGCAGCTGCAGGGCATCGGCGTCGGCGAGGTGTTCGTCGCCTACATGCGCATCGCGCTGGTGGTGGGCGTGGCGCTGGCGATGCCGGTGATCATCTACCAGCTGCTGGCGTTCTTCTCGCCCGGCCTGCTGCCGCACGAGAAGCGGATCGTCTTCACCGCGCTGCCGTTCGTCACCGAGCTGTTCCTGGCCGGGCTGGCCTTCGGCTGGTTCTTCACCGTGCCGGCCGCGCTGAACTTCCTGCTCCGCTACGGCCAGTCCGAGGTCGTGCAGACGCAGCCGACGGTCGACAGCTTCATGGGCACGGTCGCGACGCTGCTGCTCTGGAACGGCCTGGTCTTCCAGCTCCCGGCGATCATCTTCCTGCTGGCGCGGCTCGGCGTGGTCAGCGCGAAGCAGCTGGCGAGCACCCGGCGCTACGCGATCGTCGTGATCACGATCATCGCCGCGCTGATCACCCCCACCGGCGACCCGTACAACCTGATGCTGCTGGCGGTGCCGATGTACCTGCTGTACGAGCTCGGCATCCTGCTGGCGCGCTTCGTCCCCAAGAAGAACCCCGAGACGGCGGTGGTGCCTAGCTAATCCACGGAGAACACGAGGGCACGGAGAGACAATTCTCCGTGCCCTCTATGCATTTGCTCCGCTGGGGCGCAGCACGCTGTGTCCGTACATTGCGCTCAGAGCGCTGCGCTGGGCACAGCACGCTGCGCCCCTACGTCGTCCTCTCCGTGCCCTCCGTGGATCATTTGGCCAGGGTGATCGGCACCAGCCAGGTGGCCTCGCCGAAGGGCAGCCGCCGCAGCTGCACCACGAGGGTCGGGGCGCTCTGGTTCACCGGCCGCTCGATGACCATGCTGCCTTGGGCGCGGCTGCGCGGGCCCACCTCGAGCTCAGCCGGCCGCGAGCGCTCGTCCGAGATGGCGTACTCGTTGCCGAGCGAGTCGCGCACGCTGACGTTCTCGGCGGTGAGCGGCATCACCACGGTCGCGTCGTCCATGTTGTTGCGCACGCTCCAGCTCAGGGTAATGTTCCCCTCGCAGAAGCTGACCTCCTCGAGCGTGACGACGACGGCCGGGGCGAGCGCGGGGGCCGAGCCGCCCACGCCGACGTTCTCCCAGGTGTCGGGCTCCGCGCCGGGGCGCCGCCCGACCGCCTGGAAGCCGCTCCAGACGCAGCTCTCGCTCGGCAGGATGCCGCGCGCATCGGCGCCGCCGGCCGCCTCGCTGGTGCTCACCAGCACCGAGACGGCCGGCTGGTCGGCGATCGGCGGCGGCGGCGCGGGGCGGTTCAGCAGCGCGAACACGAGCACCAGCACGAGCACGCTGAGCACCACCGTCGCTCGGCCCGTCCAGGTCGCGGTCGCGAGGCGGGCCCCCTGGCTGATGCGCTCCCACAGCCCTGGCGGCGGCGCGGGGGGCGCGGCCGGGGCCTGTGCCTCGGCCTGCGCGGCGGGCTGCTGGGCGGGCTGCTGGGTAGGCTGCGCGGCGGGCTGGGAGGGGGGCGGCTCATCGCGCACTTCCTCCAAGCGCGGCAGCACCCCGGCCAGCAGCGCGTTGATCTCGCTCCAGCGCGTCAGGTGCAGCAGCTGCGGGATCGCCTGCATCTCCTCGTTGCTCAGGTCGATCTCGGAGGAGCGCTCGGTGACCAGGTAGGTCGGGAGCTCGTCGAGGCCCTTGAGCTCCACCTTCCAGTCGGTCTCGACCTTCGAGCCCTCCTGGATCGTCGGCGCGATCACCACGACCCGCCGGCAGGTGCGGAAGTCGACCGACGACGCCTTCTGCGGCGAGAGGAAGTCGCCGCGGTGGTCGTTGAGGAAGTTGATCAGGCTGTAGTAGTACGAGATGACCTGGTTGTAGGGGTTCTTGCGGCCCGGGTTGAGGCGCTTGCGCTCGCCGTTGGCCCCCTCGACGAACCAGGGGCCGTTGACGTCGCCGAAGATCTTGCCATCGCAGTGCTTCAGCTCGATGATGAAGATCGCGTCCTGCTTGATGATGACAAGGTCGATGTTGCGACCGCCGACGCTGAAGTTGGCGAGGATCAGGTACAGACCATCGAGGCGCTCGAGGCCGTTGGCCAGCGCCACGATCGCTCGCCGCTCGTTAGAGTGCTCTGGCTTCTCGCCTATCCAGACCTGGACAGCCACTGCGGACCCCCTTCCGCAGCTCACTGCTCATCGTGAGCCGTACCTGTGCCGGACATTGCATCATCGCAGACAGTTCGTCGTGGAAGATATCCCAGCCGGAGAGGTGTGCGGCTTCCAGGTCGCAGTCGGGGCGACGGGATTTCCACTATTATCCATGTATCCGGCGTTCGATGCAATAACAAGATGGTGATATTTCGCCAGCGTAGGGGCGCAGCACGCTGCGCGCCCTACACTGGCGCGGCGCCCTTACTACGCCGGCGCGCTCTGCTCCTCGAGGGCGAGCGTGCGCCGCAGCTCGATCACCTGGTCGCGCAGCGCGGCGGCCTTCTCGAACTCGAGGTCCTTGGCGGCCTGCTTCATCTGCTTCTCCAGCTCCTTGATCAGCTTGACGAGCTCGTCCTTCGGGATGGGCAGCTCCTCGAGCGACTGGCCGGTCTCGTAGACCGCCTTCTCCTCGGCCGCCTTGCGCACCCGGTCGGTGAGGTCCTTGACCGCCTTGCTGATCCCGACCGGCGTGATGCCGTGCTCGCGGTTGTACGCCTCCTGGATCGCCCGGCGGCGGTTGGTCTCGTCGATCGCGATGCGCATCGAGTTGGTGATCGTGTCGGCGTACATGATCACCGTGCCCTCGACGTGGCGCGCCGCCCGCCCGATGATCTGGATGAGCGACGAGCCGCTGCGCAGGTAGCCCTCCTTGTCCGCGTCCAGGATCGCCACCAGCGAGACCTCGGGCAGGTCCAGGCCCTCGCGCAGCAGGTTGATGCCAACCACCACGTCGTACACGCCCAGCCGCAGGTCGCGCAGGATCTCGACGCGCTCCAGCACCTCGATGTCGGAGTGCAGGTAGCTGGTGCGGATGCCCATCTCCTTCAGGTAGTCCGACAGGTCCTCGGCCATGCGCTTGGTGAGCGTGGTCACCAGGGCGCGCTGGCCCTTCTGGACGCGCGCCTTGATCTCGCTCAGCAGGTCGTCGATCTGGCCGCGCGTCGGCCTGACATGGATCACCGGGTCCAGCAGCCCGGTCGGGCGGATGATCTGCTCGACCACCTGCTGCGAGTGCTGCAGCTCGTAGGGGCCGGGCGTCGCCGAGACGTAGATCGCGGTGTGGATGTGCTGCTCGAACTCTTCGAAGCGCAGCGGCCGGTTGTCGAGCGCGGAGGGCAGGCGGAAGCCGTACTCCACCAGCGTCTCCTTACGCGAGCGGTCGCCGTTGTACATGCCGCGCACCTGCGGCAGCGTGATGTGGCTCTCGTCCACGAACAGGATGAAGTCGTCCGGGAAGTAGTCGAGCAGCGTCCAGGGCGTCTGGCCGGGCGCGCGCCGGTCCATGTGGCGCGAGTAGTTCTCGATGCCCGAGCAGTAGCCCATCTCCGAGAGCATCTCGAGGTCGTACATGGTGCGCTGCTTGAGCCGCGCCGCCTCGAGCGTCTTGCCCTCGCGCTCGAGCTCCTCCAGGCGCTGGGCCAGCTCCTCCTGGATGTCCCTGATGGCGAGCTGCAGCGTCTCGGCGTTGGTGATGAAGTGCTTGGCCGGGTAGATGTCCACCGCGGTGCGCTCGACGAGCAGCTCGCCGGTGAGCGGGTCGAACTCCTCGATGCGCTCCACCTCGTCCCAGCCGAACTTGATGCGCAGGGCGGTCTCCTGGTTGGCCGGGAAGACGTCGAGCACGTCGCCGCGCACGCGGAAGGTGCCGCGGTGGAAGTCGATGTCGTTGCGCTCGAACTGCAGGTCCAGCAGCTGGCGCAGCAGCTTGTCGCGGTTGCGCACCTCGCCGACGCGCACCGGGATGGCGACCTGGCCGTACTCGTGGGGCGAGCCGAGGCCGTAGATCGCCGAGACCGACGCGACGATCAGCACGTCCCTGCGGGTGAAGAGCGCCTGGGTGGCGGCGTGGCGCAGCCGGTCGATCTCCTCGTTGATGTCGGCCTCTTTCTCGATGTACAGGTCCTTGCTCGGCACGTACGCCTCGGGGGTGTACATGTCGTAGTAGGAGATGAACATCTCGACGGCCGCGTCGGGAAGCAGCTCGCGGAACTCGGCGTACAGCTGGCTGACGAGCGTCTTGTTGTGGGCGAGCACCAGCGCCGGGCGCTCGAGCTGCTCGAACACCTTGGACATGACAAAGGTCTTGCCGGTGCCGGTGGCGCCCAGCAGCGTCTGGTGGCGGTAGCCGTTTCTGACGCCCTGGACCAGCTGGGCGATCGCCTTGGGCTGGTCGCCAGTGGGCTCGTAGGGCGCTTCAACTCGAAAGGACATGCGTCACCTTAAACAAGGTTTGAGTGGGGCAGCTTGCAGCAGACAGCCCCGGCGGATTCTCCGCCAGCTCCATCAACCACAGTCCCCTCAGCCGGCGGCGGGTCGCCGGGGCACAACAGCGCCGGCGACCCATGTCTGAACTCCGCGAGTCGGGGGTGTCCGAAGAGATTCCATTATACCCTATCGGCGCCGTCGGCGCATGGGTCTTGCGACCGATAGGAACAGATGCGCGCCTCTGCGGGCGCCGGGGAGGTCGCTCAGGGGGGATAGCGCACGGCCGTGGGAGCCGGCGGCGGTGTTTTTTCTACCGACGACCGGCGGCAGCAGGAGGGCGTTCCCGGAACCGCCGGTCGCCGGTCGTCGGGGGCCGGTCGAATCTCAGCCGGCGCTCTCGGCGCTCTCGGGGGCCGCGAGCCCGACCGACTGCATCCACTTCAGCCAGGGGCGCAGCTCGTCGGTGATCGGCACGGGGCCGACCTCCTCGGCCGCCAGCGGCGCGGTGCGGGCGTCGCTCGCGGCGAGGCCGGGGAACAGGCCGGCCTCCTCCGACTCGAGCGCGCTGCTCGCGGCCAGGCTGCCGAACTGCGCCGCGCCCTTGCCGCCGATGTGCGCCGCGAACTCGTCGCCCGGCTCGAGCACGATCTTCTTGTAGGCCGGCGGCCAGTGCATCAGGAAGCGGCGGCCGCAGGTGGGGCAGTACCACTCCTCGGCGCCCGAGGCGTGTGTGCGGACCAGCTGCATCTCATGGGGCTGCGAAGCTGACATCTTTCGGCTCCTTTGCGTATCCGCCCGGCGTGAGAGACTCTCCGGGGTGCGGAACGCGGTTGCGCGGTGCGCTCATGCACTCATCGTTGCCACGGCTGTGTCCGGTGCGCCGGCCGCTCGTCGAACGCGGCGGCCTGTGTCCATCCAGTTCTTCCTCAGCAGGAAGGGCGGTCGTGACCGCGTCCGTCGTTTCGATGAGCCCGCTGACCGGCGCCCCGAGCCAGCTGTTGCGCGGGTCGACCCGCTCTACGCCCCCATGGTGCAAATTCAATGCCAGAAGAATCGCGATCCGGCGGCGCCAGCGCTGTCTACGGCGGGCGTGCTTACGTCACTTCGCAGCCGGGCGCCCGTCAGCGCAGCTCGTCGAGCGCGACGGGGCGCCCCTCCGCAGCGGAGCGCGTCGCCGCCACGCCGATCTCGATCGCCGCGAGCGCGTCCGCGCCGCCTACCGCCGGCTGGCGACCCTCGTGCAGGCAGGCGACGAAGTGCTCGATCTGCGCCCGGTAGGCCGGGCCGAAGCGGCCCTGGATGTAGGGCGCCGGCTCGCTGAGCGCCCCCTCGCGCGTCAGCAGCACCACGGGCGACTGGTGCGCGCCGCCGATCTGCACCGCGCCCTGCGAGCCGAGCACCTCGGTGCGGATGTCGTAGCCGTAGAAGGCGTTGCGGCTGACCTCGACGTTGCCGAGCGCGCCGGAGACGAAGCGCAGGTTCGCCACCGCGTTGTCGATGTCGCCGACGGCGCGCAGCTCGTCGCACACCAGCAGCGTCCCCTCGGCCGACACCCGCTCCACCTCGTCCCCCATCAGCCAGCGCGCCAGGTCGAAGTCGTGGATGCCCATGTCGATCAGCAGCCCGCCGCTCTTCGCCGGGTCGGCGAAGTCAACCCGCGGGCAGAAGGGGTCGCGCCCGATCGCCTTGAACGTCGTCGGCCGGCCGATCGCGCCGGACTCGATCAGCGCCCGCGCCCGCTGGTAGGCGGGGTCGAAGCGGCGCATGAATCCGACCTGCAGCGGGACTCCGGCGCGCTCGACGGCCGCGAGCGCGGCGCGGGTGCCCTCGATGGTCAGCGCGAGCGGCTTCTCGCAGAAGATCGCCAGGCCGGCCTGGGCCGCGGCGATCACCAGCTGGTCGTGGGTGCTGGTGGGCGTGGCGATCACGACTGCGTCGAGGCCGGCCAGCGCCAGCGCCTCGTGGGCGTCGGCGAGCACGTGGGGCACGCCGGAGCCCTCGTACTCGCGGCGGCGGGCGTCATCGGGCTCGGCGAGGGCGTAGAGCCGGGCGCCGGGCAGCTGGGAGACGATCTGGGCGTACTGCTGGCCCATACGCCCGAGGCCGATCACGGCGAAGTTCAGCGGAGCGGGCATCGGTAGTACTCCGTGGAAGGGGAATATAATGGTTACAGACGAGCTGACGTGTACTGGCCTAGCATAGCATAGGTGCGGCGGCCGCGTGCACCGAGGCGTACCGGCGCCCGAGAGGGCCGTGGTGCTGATACCCGCCGATGTGGAGGTGGACATGGACCTGCCGATCGTCGCGGCCGTCGCAGCGGCCGCCCTGGTCGTCATCGTCGTCGCCGTCCTGGTGCTCCGCCGGCGCAGCGATGTGGTCGTGGTGCCGCCGCGGCCGCAGCGCGGCGCCGCTCACCCCGAGAGCCTGGAGGGCCTGCTGGCGCAGGGCAAGAAGATCGAGGCGATCAAGCTGGTGCGCGAGCAGACCGGGATGGGCTTGAAGGAGGCCAAGGACTACGTCGAGGCCTACGCGGCCGGCAAGCGGCCGGGGCTCCCGCCGCCTGCCAGCAGGCCCACCGCCGCCAGCGCCGCGCCGAGCGCCACCGTTCAGGACGCGGCGCGCGCCCTCGTCGCCCAGGGCAAGAAGATCGAGGCGATCAAGCTGGTGCGCGAGCAGACCGGGATGGGCTTGAAGGAGGCCAAGGACTACGTCGACCGGCTGGGGTAGCCCGGGCCGCGCGGCCGCGTCCGAGGCACAGCGCGCTGCGCCCGAGAGCGTGGCGAAGGAGAAGCGCATGCAGGTCGCCGTACGCGGCGCGGAGGCGCAGGACGAGCCGTTCCTGTGGGAGATGCTGTTCGAGGCGGCCCACATGGCCGAGGACGGCGCGACGTCGGCGGAGAGCGCCCGGCGCGACCCGTTCCTGGCGCGCTACGTGGCCGGCTGGGGCCAGCCGGGCGATGTCGGCGTGATCGCGGCTGAGCCGGAGAGCGGCCGGCCGGTGGGCGCGGCGTGGGCGCGCCTGCTCGAGGCTGTGCCCGGGGCGGCCTCGGAGGAGGACGCGTCGCTGCCCGAGGTGGCCGTGGCCGTCGTTCCGGAGCTGCGCGGCAGGGGCGTCGGGGCGCAGCTGCTCGCGGCGCTGCTGGATGCGGCGCGCCCGTTCTACGGGGCGCTGGCGCTGAGCGTGCGCGCCGATAACCCGGCGCGGCGCCTGTACGAGCGGGCGGGCTTCGCCGCAGTCCGCACGATCGTCAACCGCGTCGGCGGCACCTCGCTGATGATGCGCGCCGACCTGCTGTACGACCCCGCGGCGTCGCTGCGGCTGGTCGAGCCGGACGAGGCGTGGCGCGAGCGCCTCCTGGTCATGGCGCGCGAGCACTCGCTGGCCGGCTGGGACCGCTACGAGCGGGCGCTGGGCGACTTCGAGGGCTGGCTGCGGCGGACGCGCGACTACGCGGCGGAGCGCGGCCAGCCCGCCGGCCTCGTCCCCGAGACGTTCTACTGCTCGGCCGCCGGGGACACGCTGGTCGGGGTGATCCGCCTGCGCCACCGGCTGTCGCCTGCGCTCGAGGAGTATGGCGGCCACATCGGCTACGATATCCGCCCGTCGCTGCGCGGCCGCGGCCTCGGGACGCGGCAGCTGGCGCTCTGCCTGGAGCAGGCGCGGGCGCGCGGCCTCGCGCGCGTGCTCGTCACCTGCGACGACGACAACCTCGTCTCGGTGCGGGTGATCGAGAAGAACGGCGGCGTGCTCGCGGACAAGCGCTTCCACGCGCCCACCGGCAAGCTCGTCCGGCGCTACTGGATCGAGGTGTAGCGATGCGCGCGATGAGCCGAGGCGTGGGCCTTCCTGCTGGAGCGGCTGTCGTTCGCCTACGTGCTGATCGAGGGGTTGCGGCGCTGTCCACTCAGCAGCCGAACGTCGAGGGCGCCACATGAGCCGTCTGCGGCGATGAGGCCGCCGCAGACGGCTCGCGGGCTAGAGGTGGCCTAAGCTTTCTCCGAGGCTACGAAGAGCGCGGCGTGTCGACATCCGCGAGGTAGGGCTGGCGCAGCTGCACCGGCTGGTGCGGCGCGCGCCCGGCGCGCAGGTTCAGCAGCTCGACGAGCACCGAGAAGCCCATCGCGAAGTAGATGTAGCCCTTGGGGATGTGCTGGTCGAGGCCCTCGGCCACCAGCGACATGCCGATCAGCAGCAGGAAGCTGAGCGCCAGCATCTTGATCGTCGGGTGGCGGTTCACGAAGTCGCTGATCGGGCCGGCCGAGAACAGCATGATCACCACCGCGATGATCACCGCGATGATCATCACGCTCACCTGCTCGACCATCCCGACCGCCGTGATCACCGAGTCGAGCGAGAAGACGATATCCAGCAGCATGATCTGGATGATGACCGAGGTGAACGACGCGGCGGCGGGCTTTGCGCCGTGCTCCTCGGAGCCCTCGAGCCGCTCGTGGATCTCGTAGGTCGCCTTGCCGAGCAGGAACAGGCCGCCGATCAGCAGCACGAGGTCGCGCCCGGAGATAGAGCGCGCCTCCTCGCTGAGGAACCCGAGGGGAATCTGGAAGAGCGGCGCGGTGAGGCCGATGAGCCAGGAGAGCGAGAGCAGCAGCAGGATGCGCGTGATCAGCGCGAGGCCGAGGCCAACCTGGCGCGCCCGGGCCTGCTGCGCGGCGGGCAGCTTACCCGCCAGGATCGAGATAAAGATGATGTTGTCGATACCGAGGACGATCTCGAGCACGGTCAGCGTCAGCAGCCCGATCCAGGCGTCGGGGTTCGTCAGCCAGTCCATAGGGCCCCTTCTACTTTCAAGCTTCTCCGGAGGGCAGATCCAGCGTGCGCTGATTATACACGCCACGGCCCACCCGCGCGGCGCTGCGGGCGGCTCGGCAAGCTAGGATGCGAGGCACACACAAGGGCGCGCCGTGAAGAAGCTTCGCTCCTCCGCGGCACGCCCTGCTCTCTCCTCAGGCGGGGCGGGCTACTTCACCGTAAAGACGAGCTCGCCGGCATCGGTGGTGATCGTCAGCGTCTCGCCGCTGCGCGTGAACGCCGACGCCGTCTCGAGCGCGCGCAGGAAGGCGTCCTCCTGCCGCATGAGCGGCTCGGGCCCGCCCATCTTGGTGGCGGCGATCGGCCCCACCGACAGGCGGCCGTCCTCCACGGTGTAGCTGCCGAAGTACCGGTTGATGCTGGCGAAGCCGGTGAGCTGGCCGTTGTCGAACCGGGCGCTCACCTCGCGCTCGCCCTCGACCTTGCGGCCGCCGAGCGAGACCAGCGCCCACTCCGGCCCCTCCAGCGCGGCAGCGTCGCTGCTCGCGCCCGCCGAGCCCGCCGGCCCGTCGAGCGAGAACACGACCGCGACCGCCGCGACCGCAGCTGCGAGCGCGGCGCCGCCAAAGATGAGCGACCGTCTGAGTGCTAGCACGGTGGATCTCCTCCCGGCGCGCGACAGGCCTCCCGCACGTGCGCTGCGCCACTGTTATTCTACCGCTGTATTGACGCCGGCGGTAGCGTGAAAGTTCCATTTTCCGCTGCTCTTGGGGAGGCTTCGCCTCCCCATACCCCTCCAGTTGGTGGGCGGGCGAGGCCGCCGCGGAAGAAGTTCGGAGGGTCGCGGGCCCTCCAAGACCCATTTCCATAACAGGACTTACGCGGTGCGGTCAGAGCGTGCTTGAGGGCGAGAGGGGTTGCGATCCCTCTCGCGCTCTCCCCCGTCGGAAGGGGCTATGCAGCCCCTTCCGAACCATCCCCGCAAGCGGCGCCACCTCCTGTAGCCCGCCCG
>CALJIC010000265.1 GCA_937974195.1 uncultured Roseiflexaceae bacterium
ATCTGCGGGCCGGTGTTCCCGCACGAGGTGGTGGGCTTCTCGGGCGGCAACAAGTACCTGTTCCCCGGCATCAGCGGCCCGGAGGTGATCAACACCTCGCACTGGCTCGGCGCGCTGATCACCAGCTACGCGATCATCGGGACGCCGGGGATCACGCCGGTGCGGCGCCTGATCGACCGGGCGGCGTCGTTCGTGCCGACGCCCAAGACATGCCTGGCGATGGTGGTCGCGCCGGGCAGCGCGCAGCTGGCGGGCCTGTTCGCGGACACGCCGGAGGCCGCGTGGGCGGCGGCGTCCGAGCTCTCGGCGCAGCTGCACGTGCGCTACGTGGACCGGCCGTTCCAGCGGGTGCTGGCGGTGATGCCGCAGATGTACCAGGATATCTGGACCGCGGCGAAGGGGATGTACAAGCTCGAGCCGGTGGTGGCCGACGGCGGCGAGCTGGTGATCTACGCGCCGCACATCACCGAGTTCAGCTACACCCACGGGCAGCTGCTGGCCGAGATCGGCTACCACACGCGCGACTACTTCGTGAAGCAGTGGGAGCGGTTCGAGCACTACCCGTGGGGCGTGCTGGCGCACAGCACGCACCTGCGCGGGGCCGGCGAGTACGACCCGGAGCTGGGCGAGCGGCCGCGGATCCAGGTGACGCTGGCGACCGGGATCGACGCCGAGCGCTGCGCGCAGCACAACGTCGGCTACCTCGACCCGGCGACGGTGGACCCCGCGGCGTGGGCCGGGCGCGAGGACGAGGGCATCCTGGTGGTGCCGAAGGCGGGCGAGATCCTCTACCGCCTGCGCCGCTAGCGCGGCCTTACAAATTTAAGCTTTGCGGGGGAGATCTCATCCGTTTCTGATCTGATCTTCATCGGTTCTTTACGGCGTCTCTGGTAGGCTGGTGGCAGGAGGAACGCCATGATGCCACAGGCCACGTCTGCCGCTGAGGCGCCGGAGACGATCGACGGGCTGTTCGAGCGCTACCAGCGGCCGATCCTCGCGCACCTGGCGCGCCTGGTGGGCGACCAGGCCACCGCCGAGGATCTGTGCCAGGACACGTTCGCACGCGCGCTGCGCGGCTGGCCGAAGCACGAGCCACCGGCCAACAGCGGCGCCTGGCTGTACCGAATCGCGACCAACGCTGCCTACGACCACCTGCGCCGGCGGCGGCGCATCCACTTCACGCCGCTCCAGGCCGCGGACCGCGCCGCGGCGCCGGCCCCCGCGCACGACGACGAGGGGGAGCGCGTCCGCGCAGCGCTGGCGGACATGCCCGACCACTACCGCGTGCCGCTGATGCTGCACGCGTGCGCCGGCTACTCGACCGAGGAGATCGCGCGTCGGCTGGGGTGCACGAGCGCGGCGATCAAGATGCGGCTGTTCCGCGCCCGGGCGCGCTTCCGCGAGGCATACGCCCGCTCGTCCCCGGAGCCGGCGCTCTGAAGGGGCGAGCGGCGGATGCGCCGCCACGGTAACGAGGGATATCGGGGAGGCTTCGAACCCCACCGCCGCACGAGCGGGGTGGGGCTCAGCAGCGCTAGCGCTATGGGAAGCAGAATCCTCGTTGTCGAAGACGACCGCAAGACGGCCGAGCTGGTGCGGCTGTACCTAGAGCGGGACGGCCACCAGGTCGCGCTGGCCCACGACGGGCGCCAGGCGCTCGACCTGGCCCGCCAGCGGCGCCCGGACCTGATCGTGCTCGACCTGATGCTGCCGGGCGTGGATGGCCTCGACGTCTGCCGGATCCTGCGCGCCGAGTCCTCGGTCGCGATCATTATGCTGACCGCGCGCACGACGGACGAGGACACGCTGCTCGGGCTGGACCTGGGGGCGGACGACTACGTCGCCAAGCCGTTCAGCCCGAGCGTCCTGGCGGCGCGGGTGCGCACGGTGCTGCGCCGGGTGCGGGACGACCGGGCGCGCCAGCCGACAGAGCTGCGCTGCGGCGACCTGGTGATCGACACGGCCGGGCACGAGGTGCGGCTGCGCGGCGCCGCGCTGCGGCTGACGCCCAAGGAGTTCCGGCTGCTGGAGACGATGGCGCGCGAGCCGGGCCGCGCCTTCAGCCGGCTCGAGCTGCTGGAGAAGGTCTTCGGCTACGACTACGAGGGCCTCGAGCGCACGGTGGACGTCCACGTGATGAACCTGCGCAAGAAGATCGAGGACGACCCCGCGCAGCCGACCTACATCCAGACGGTCTACGGCGTCGGCTATAAGTTCGTGGAGGGCGCGGCCGCACAGCCGCACCGCCCGTAGCTCCCCGCTCCGGCTCGGGGTGGGGAAGGGGCGCGGGCCGCGCCCTAATGATTCCTGTGAGCGAGGCGCTATGCTGTACAGTCTGCGGGTGCGGCTGCTGCTGACGCTGGTGCTCACGGTGGCGGTGGCCGTGGGCACCGTCGCGCTGCTCGCCAGCCGGGTGAGCGCCAGCGAGCTGCAGCGCTTCATGCGGCTGAACATGGAGCGCAACCAGCTGCTCATGGACACGCTGGCGACCAGCTACGACGGGGGCACCGGGCTGAAGGACGCGCAGGCCACGGTCGAGCGCCTGGCGCAGCAGCTGGGCGAGCGGATCGTCGTCGTCAACGAGAGCGGCACGGTGGTGGCCGACTCGGCCGGGGAGCTGACCGGCAGCGCCTTCGCGTGCGACACGCGCCTGCTGGGGATCGTGGTGACGGTCGGGGCGCGGTCGTGCGAGCGGGCGGTCGACGGCCCGCTGGAGGCCTTCGTCAAGCCGCTGCCGGAGACCGGGACGCCCGCCGTGATCTTCTTCGGCGTCGGGGTGAGCGACACGCTGAAGCTGCGGCTGAACAGCGTCTACACGCCGGCGACCCAGATCCAGATCGGCGACACAGCGCCGGCGCTCAGCGACCGGTTCGAGATCGCGATCGGCGCGGGGCAGGCCGGCTCGTCCCCGGCGCCGATCCGCGCGGCCGCGCTGAACGTCGCCCGGGTGAGCGCGGGGTCCACCGACCCGATCGTCGCCGGGTTCATCAGCACGGTGAACCAGTCAGTGCTGATGGCCGCGCTCGCCAGCGGGGCGCTGGCCGCGGTGCTGACGATCGCGCTCTCGCGGAGCGTGCTGCGCCCGGTGGAGGCGCTCACGCGGGCGGCGCGCCGCATGGGCGCCGGGGACCTCAGGCAGCGGGTGGACGTCGAGGCGCGCGGCGAGATCGGGGAGCTCGCGCGGGCGTTCAACTCCATGGCCGAGGGGCTGGCGCGCCAGGAGGAGCTGCGCCGCCACATGGTGACCGACGTGGCCCACGAGCTGCGCACGCCGCTGACGAACATCCGCGGCTACCTGGAGGCGCTGCGCGACGGCGTGGCGCAGCCGGACGCGGCGGTGATCGAGTCGCTGCACGAGGAGGCGCTGCTGCTCAACCGGCTGGTGGACGACCTGCAGGACCTGGCGCTGGCCGAGGCGGGCCAGCTGCGCCTCAACCGGCGGCGGCAGGCGATCGGCCCGATCGTCGAGCGGGCAGCGGCCGCGGCGGCCCCGCTGACGGCCGACAAAGACATCCGGCTGGAGGTCTCGGTGGCGCCGGACCTGCCGGAGACCGAGGTGGACCCGGAGCGCATCGGCCAGGTTCTGCGGAACCTGCTGCAGAACGCGGTCACCCACACGCCGCCCGGCGGCCGGATCACGGTCTGCGCCACCGCGCACGCCGAGCCGGCCGGGCAGGCGCCGAGGGGCGCGCAGCGGGCGGTGCTGATCACGGTGAGCGACAGCGGCCCGGGGATCGCGCCCGAGCACCTGCCGCGCGTGTTCGAGCGCTTCTTCCGCGCCGACCCGTCGCGCTCGCGGGCGACCGGCGGGGCGGGCCTGGGGCTGACGATCGTGCGCCAGCTGGTCGAGGCCCACGGCGGGCGGGTGTGGGCGGAGAGCGAGCCGGGGCGCGGCGCACGCCTCTGCTTCACGCTGCCGGCGGTGCTATAATGCCCCCATGCTGGCCGATGAGCTGCTCTCCTACCTGATCGCGGACGCCGACCACCCGCTCGCCGAGCCGCTGGCGGCCTGGATGGGCGAGTCGAAGCGCTTCGCCCAGTTCGTCGCCACCTACCGGGACAAGATCCGCAAGAAGATCCGCACGGCGCGGGACGCCGAGGGGCTGCGCGACCTGCGCAACGAGCTGGAGCTGGCCTTCCTGCTGGCGCAGGAGCCGCGCTTCGCGCCGGTCTACGAGCCGGCCGGGCAGGGCAAGGCGCGCGGGCCGGACTTCGCGGTGACGTTCAAGGGCACGGTCAGGTTCAACATCGAGGTGACGCGCATGCGGGCGCCGGCGCGCGGCCCCCAGGACCCGGGCGACGGCGCCCAGGGCGCGGCGCGCGAGCGGGCGCGCGAGCGGCTGCAGGACATCGTGTGCGGGAAGCTGCGCCAGATGCAGGCCGGCGCCGCGAACACGCTGGTGGTGGTGATGGACGGCCAGCAGCTCGAGGCGGCCGACCTGCCGGCGGCCATGGCCCAGCTGCGCCTGCGCGCCGAGCAGAGCGACGGGCGCGTGCTGCAGCGCGGCGGCTTCCGCGGCCCGCCGGACTTCTTCAAGCACTACCAGCGGCTGAGCGCGGTGGCGCTCAGGAGCTCGGACGGGAGCACGCTGAGCGCGCCGGTGGCGCTGTGGGCCAACCCCCAGGCGCGCCACGCGCTCCTGGCGACAGTCCAGCGCTGCCTGGGGCGGTGACGGAGCACGGCCCCGCGAACAAGAAGCGCAGACAGCGGGGCCGCGACGGGCCGCCGGGAGCACCCGCAGGTCGGAGTCGCGGCCCCGGCCGGCACGGCGGCCACCCGAGCGGGAAGGCGCGCCCCCGGCCCCCGGCACCGCTTTCCGCAGGAAGACATGCGAACCCCGATGGTCGGACGAGCCCCTCTGGCGCTGCTGGCGGCGCTGGTGGCGGGCGCCGCGGCGCTCCAGTTCTGGGCGATGCGCACGCCGCAGGCGCTGCACCTGCCGCCGCAGCAGCGGGTGATCACCAGCAACCCGAAGATCGGCATCCACACCCGGCTGACGGGCGTGGGCGACGAGGCGTACATCCGGCGCTCGCTGGAGCAGGCGCGCGAGATGGGCGCGAGCTGGATCGTGGACCTGTTCCCGTGGGCCTACGTGCAGCCGCGCTCGCGCTACGGCTGGGACTGGACGGGCGCGGACATGGTGGTGCAGCACGCGACGCGCCAGGGGCTGACGGTGGTGGCGCGGCTGGACATCGTGCCCGAGTGGGCCCGCCCGCGCGGCTCGAGCGACCGCTACCTGGACGAGGAGCACTACGACGACTACGCGAACTACGTCGCGGCGTTCCTCCGGCGCTACCGGCCCTACGGCGTGCGGCACGTGATCATCTGGAACGAGCCGAACCTGGCGTTCGAGTGGGGGCGGCGGCGGCCGGACCCGGCGGCCTACGCCGCGCTGCTGCGGGCGGTCTACCCGAAGGCCAAGGAGGCCGCGCCCGACGCCGTCGTCATCGCCGGGGCACTCTCGCCGGGGGGCGACCTGGGGGAGAACGCCGAGGTGCGCATGGGCGACCTGCGCTACACCGAGGAGCTGTACGCCGCGGGCGCGGCGCCGTACTTCGACATGTGGGCGCTGCACAACTACGGCGCGCAGGCGCCGCCGGACGCGACGCCGTACCCGGAGGAGGTCAACTTCCGCCGGGCGGAGGTGGTGCGCGAGCTGCTGCGGCACCACGGCGACGGGCACAAGCCGCTGATCATCACCGAGGGCGGCTGGAACGACCACCCGCGCTGGAGCGCGGCCGTGCGCCCGGCGGACCGGCTGCGCTGGACGGTGGAGGCCTACCGGATGGCGCTGGAGTGGGAGTGGCTGGAGGCGATGTGCCTGTGGCAGCTGGGGACGCCCTGGCAGGCGCGGACGTACCAGGACAACTGGAACTTCGTGGCGTCGGACGGGACGCCGAAGGCGATCTACTGGGCGGTGCGCGAGGCGTTTGTGCCGGGGGCGGCGCCCCCGTAGCCCCCGCGCTCTGTGCTTCTTCGCGGGCTGCGCCCAGCCTATCTAACTTTATGCGGGCGCTGCGCCCCGGCCCTGGCGACTTGTTTCTGCGGGCGCTGCGCCCCGGCCCTGGCGACTTGTTTCTGCGGGCGCTGCGCCCCGCACCCCGCCCAGAGGGGCGGGCCGCCGCCCCTCTGGACTCCCCCGGCGAGGGGCTTCGCCCCTTCGAACCCCAAAGGGAGCGCGTCTCTTGGGCGGCGCCCGTTGTCATGCCTCCGGGCCCGAGGAAGCCGGCTGCGCCCCACACCTCGTATTCTTTCGCGGGCAGCGCCCGTGGTCATGCCTCCGGGCCCGAGGAAGCCGGCTGCTATCCTAGTCTCAGGCGCTGAGCCAACCCCGCTCTTGCTTCATCCTCGAAGGGAGCGCGTACCTTGGGCAGCGCCCGTGGTCATGCCTCCGAGCGCGAGGAAGCCGGCTGCTCTTCCTCGTCTCTCAGGCGCTGAGCCAACCCCGCTCCTGCTTCATCCTCGAAGGGAGCGCGTACCTTGGGCAGCGCCCGTTGTCATGCCTCCGAGCGCGAGGAAGCCGGCTGCGCCCCACACCTCTGTTCTTTCGCGGGCGGCGCCCGCTGTCTCCGGCGTCACAACGCCTTCGACCGACTGGCACCTCATCCCTTACCAGACCACAACGGCTTTATGTCCTCTATAGCACCGTGGGGCGTTCCATCAAACCGACACCGGAAGGTGTAGTCGCCATACTCCAACACCACATCTCTTCCAGCAACAATCACATCAACGTAAAAGCCTCTCTGCAAGTATCTTCCGTCGATCATCAGCCACCATTTGGGCAGGACAGATGCGATCTTGGCGACAATCAACGCAGTCTTAATCCATATCTGCATCACACCAGTCTTCGCCCCCGGCTCGATATCCGAATCCCAGTATAACCGATCGTCATCGGGATTTTTACTATGTGAAGCCAGTCAACAAATTCGACCTTTGTCGAAAAAATCAGAGCAGGAAATGTGCATTACCGCCACCGCGACACCCCTCCGCAGGCTTGGCCTCGTAACACTTCGATCAGCCTCAGCCGCCGGCTGCCCTCCTGTGTCTCAGGCCCCGAACCAGTCGCGGACGCGCGCGGCGGCCAGCGGCTGCACCGCGGCGAACTGCGCCGGGCGGTGGGCGTTGGCGCCCGAGGGGTGGGGCAGGCCGGGGAGGCAGCGCTCCGCCTCGAGCACCCCGGCCGAGACGAGGTGGTCGATCGACGCGGCGACCGACTTGCCCAGCGGCACGACGAGCGCCCGCGGCATGCGCGCCAGCTCCGACGCGAGCGCCTCGACGACGAAGCGGCGCAGCAGCGGGTGGCGCAGCGGCTCGGGGCCGTAGCCGGTGTAGTTGCCGCCGCGCACGAACAGCGGGTAGCGCACCACCGCGCTGGTCGCCAGCAGGTCCGCCCGCTCGCCGAACAGCTCCCAGCAGCTCGCGAGCCCGAGCGCCGCGTGCAGCCCCAGCCCGTCGAGCATCGCGACGAGGTTCGACCGGATCGCGCCCGAGAAGCTGGCGGTGGTGCGCGCGCGCTCGCCCGCCTCAGCCAGGCTGGCGCCGGCGCGCAGGGCGTCGCGCGCGGTGCGGTGGGCCAGCTCGGCCTGGTACCAGCCGGGCGCGATCCCGATCAGGACGACGCGCGCGCGCTCGTTCACGTAGTCGAACGGCGCGTAGTACAGCTCCAGCGGCCCGTCGGCGGCCAGCAGAAACTCCGGGACGAGCAGGTCCTCGCGCCTGAGCGGCGTGTGCTCGGGGAGCGCGGCGATCCGCGCGGCGAAGCGATCGAACAGGCCGTCGGGCGGAATGATGGGCGGCGCCGCGGAGAGGGCGCTGGGCGCTCGATCAGGCATCGTGTGGGGCCTCAGGCAGCCGCAGGTCGCGCATCTCGCAGGCCGCAGCCCGCATCCGGGCCGCGCCTCGCGCGCCGGGGCACGGGGCACGCCGAGCGCCGCTCGTATGCCTCCCGCGACCTGCGACCTGCGCTACTCGTCGGTCCAGATCACCTCGGCCTCGTCGTCGTCCCCGGGCTCATCGTCGGGCCGGCTGATGACCCGCTCGCGCAGCTGCGCCCGCTCCTTCTGGGAGCGCCCCTTGCCGCCCTTGGCCTTCTGGTCGCGCTCCTCGCGCCGCTCGTCGCGGCTGCGGAACACGATCTTGATCGGCGTCCCGGTGAAGCCGTACCGCTCGCGCAGGCGGTTCTCGAGGTAGCGGGCGTAGCCCCAGTGGACCAGCTCGGCGTTGTTGGCGAAGAACAGGAAGACCGGCGGCGCAACCTGCGGCTGCGTGGCGTAGTACAGCCGGAGGTGCGCGCCCTTGTGGGTCGACGTCGGCGGGTGGTCGTAGGTCGCCTGGCGCAGCAGCGCGTTCAGCTCCGAGGTCGGGATGCGGCGCTGGCGCTCCTGGGCGATCTCGAGCGCCAGCGGCAGCACCTGGTCCACCCGCTGGCCGGTCTTGGCCGAGATGAACAGCAGCGGCGCGTAGGGGATGAAGTTGAACTCGCGCCTCACGTGCTCGGTGAAGCGGTAGAACGTCTCCTCATCCTTCACCACCAGGTCCCACTTGTTGACCAGGATCGCCACGCCCTTGAGGTGCTCGAGGATCATGCCGGCGATGTGCGTGTCCTGCGCGGTCACGCCCTCGGTGGCGTCGATCAGCAGCAGCGCGACGTCGGAGCGCTCGACCGCGCGCAGGGCGCGCAGCACGCTGTACTTCTCGATGCCGCGCTCGATCCTGCCGCGGCGGCGGATGCCGGCGGTGTCGATCAGCAGCACCGGGACGCCGCCGACGTCCACCAGCGTGTCGATCGTGTCGCGCGTGGTGCCGGGGACGTCGCTGACGACGCTGCGCTCCTTGCCGAGGATGCGGTTGAGAAGCGAGGACTTGCCGACGTTCGGCCGGCCGACGATCGCGACCTTGACCGTATCGTCCTCCTCCTCCTCGGGCACGACCGGCAGCACCTCCGCGACCCGGTCGAGCACGTCGCCGGTGCCGAGGCCGTGGTAGGCGCTCATGGGGATCGGCTCGCCGAGGTTGAGCGCGTAGAACTCGACGGCGTCGAGCTGGCGCTCGATGCTGTCCGCCTTGTTGGCGGCCAGGATCACCGGCTTGTTGGCCACGCGCAGCACGTCCGCCACCGCCTGGTCGGCGGCGGTGAGCCCCTCGCGGACGTCGACCATGAAGATGATCGCGTCGGCCTCGGCGATCGCCAGCTGGGCCTGCTCGTGCACGCGGCGCGCGATCTCCACCTGCGGCGTGCCGGGCGTCAGGTCGTCCTCTTCGAACAGCAGCCCGGCCGTGTCGACCACCGTGAAGACGCGCCCGTTCCAGTCGCTCTCGCCGTACAGCCGGTCGCGGGTGGTGCCGGGCAGGTCCTCGACGATCGCCTTGCGCTCGCCAATCAGACGGTTAAAGAATGTAGATTTGCCGACGTTCGGCCGGCCAACCAGAGCTACAACAGGTTTCATTTATCTGCTCCAAATCGGTAAAAACGAGCGTTCGTGGAGGGCGGCGCGCCCTCACAACTCCCGGCGAGGCGGTGGGGTTTGGGGGAGGCTTCGCCTCCGCGGAAATCTCTCTTCCGCCGCTGTGCGGCTGCTTCGCAGCCGCACAGCGGCGGAAAAATAAGGATCTCGGAGGGCCTGCGGCCCTCCGAACCTCCCTGCTGCTCCCAAACTTCCCGGCGGAAAGCTTCCCCGGTGGCCTGCGGCCCTCCGAACCTCCCTGCTCGCGTGAACGGCGGCAGAGGGATGTGGAAGGTGACCTTCCGCACCTCCCCGGAAGGAGGGCGGGTGACGCGGCCGCGTACGTGTTACTGAAGCTTGATCTTCCCCTTCTCCCACGCCCGGCAGAACGCCTCGACGCACTCAGGATCAAATTCCGTGCCGCTGCCGCGGCGGATGAACGCGAGCGCCTCCTCGGGCGGGATGGCGCTGCGGTACGGGCGCCCGGTGCTCGTCAGGGCGTCGAACACATCGGCGACGTGGACGATCTGCCCGACCTTGCTCACCTCCGGCCCGACGCGCTCGGCCGGGTAGCCGCCGCCGTCCGCGCGGACGTGGTGCTCGAGGATCGCCGGCAGCACCATGGGCAGGTGGGTCGCCATGGCGTGGCTGTGGCGCATGGCGTTGTAGCCGATCGTCGGGTGCTGCTTCATGCGCTCGAACTCCTCCTCGGTCAGGCGGTCGCGCTTGTTGAGGATCGCGTCCGGCACGCCGATCTTGCCGATGTCGTGCAGGATGCCGCCGACGCGCACCTGGTAGGTCTCCTTCCAGCCCAGCTCCTCGGCGATCGCGACCGCGAACTGCGACACGCGCGCCGAGTGGCCGGAGGTGTACGGGTCGCGGGCGTCCGAGAGGTTCGCGATGATCTTGATCGTGTCGTCGAACAGGCGCTGCATGCCGGTGTAGAGGCGCGAGATCTGCAGCGCCGTCGCCGCCTGGCTGGCAAACATCTCGAACAGCTCGACGTCCTCTTCGTTGAAGGTGCCGCCGCGCTTGTTGAGCGCCTGCGCGCCGCCGATGATGCGCGGCTCGACGTCGCCGCGGTCCGGGCCGAGGACGATCCGCGGAGCGCGCAGCGGCACGCAGAGGATCGAGCGGGTCACGAAGCCGCTCTGCGCGTCGATCTGCCCGTAGTGGCGGCTGTCCTTGGAGACATCCTCGACCATCAGCGTCTGGCCGGTCGCGACGACGTGGCCGATGATCCCCTGGCCGACCGGGACGGTCACCTCGCGCAGCTGCTCGCCGCGCTCGCCGGTGGCGACGTGCAGCACCAGCAGGCCGCGCTCCTCGTCGAGCTCCCACACCGAGGTGGCCTCGACGTCGAGCAGGTCGCGGGCGTGGCTCATGATCAGCGTCAGCAGATCGTTCCGGTCGAGCGTGGTGGTGAGGCGGTTCTGGATGGCGCCGAGCACCCGCAGGCGGCGGGCGCGCCGCTCGCGCTCCTCCAGGAGCTGCCGGCTCTCCTCCAGCAGGCGCGTCTTGTCGATCGCGCTGACGATGCAGTCGCCGAGCAGGCGCAGGAGCTCGCCCGCGCCGTCATCCCCGACCGCCGTGGGGGGCAGGTTGAACACCTGGACGACGCCGACCGGCCCGGACTCGGTGATGAGCGGCAGGCAGTACATCGTCCGCAGCTGCAGGTCGGACAGCTCGCCCACCGCGCGGTCCCAGCGCGGGTCGCCCAGCACATCGGGGACGAAGACCGGCTGGCCGGAGCGGAGCGCCGCGCCGGCGATCCCGCGGCTGGCCGCGAAGCGCGTGCCGAGCAGCCGCCGGCTGCCCGCATCCCCCTGGACGACGCGAAACACCAGCTCGTCGGTCTGGCGGTCGTACAGGTAGATGGTGCCGGCCTCGGCGTGGGCCACTTCGATGTACAGGTCGAGCGTGCGCTCGAGGAGGGCGCCGAGGTCGGACCCGGCCGCGATCTGCGTCGCCCGCCGGATGACATCGATGACATGACGGTGGTCGAGATCGCCCACGGCAACCCCCCGTCATTCAGATTGTCGATTGCAGATTGAAGACATCTGCGCGCTACAGCCTACAATCTGCGATCCTCAATCTACACGCCCCAGAGCCCTGACGTAGCGCACGACCTCGTCGGGCTCGCCGGCCACTGCGACGGATGCGCCTGCCTCAGCGGCGATCCGCTCGGTCGTGTACTCGTCGATCGTGCGCGTGCCGGTGTGGTCGAACATGACACGCGGCAGCAGCGCGCGCCGCACGCCGGCCTCGCGCAGCGCCGGGACCACATCCTGCGCCATCAGCAGCCCCGAGACGGTCACGGTCTCGCCGAAGAACTGGTTGACCACCGGCAGCAGCCGGGCCTGCAGGTTCCCGACGCGGTTCAGCCGGTCCACGACGCGCTGCATGACCGGCGCGATCAGCGTGCCGCACACCAGCGTCAGCTCGGCCGGATGCGGCAGGGACGCTGGCAGGCGCCGCTGGGCCTTCGCCCAGCCGTCGAGGAAGTCGCGCGTCATGCCGACGCCGTTGGAGTACTGCGGCATCCCGTCGTACGCCGCGGCCGGGGGGACCTCGCGGCCGCACAGCAGGTAGAACTCGTCCGAGGGGTAGACCAGCCCCACGCCGTGCTGGCGGCGCAGCTGCTCCTGGTAGCGCTCGACGACATCAACCACGCGGGCGGCCTCGTCGGGCTGGTAGCAGCGCATCGGGATGTCCGCCGCCACCAGCTGCCTGGAGCAGTAGCCGAGCTCCTCGGCCACGGGGCCGGAGGGCCGGGCATCGCTCCCCGCCTGGCGCTTCACGGCCTCGTCCCACAGCGGCTGGCGCTCCCAGTTGGTGTCGATCCACTCCGGCGTCTCGTGGATGTGGATCGCGGCGCGGATGCTCTGCGGGCGCTTGCCCTCGAAGCGGTACTTCGTCAGGCCCACCGGCACCACGGCGATCGTCTGCACCACCGGGTACAGCGCGGCGAGGTCCTGGATGCTCTGGTGGAGCGCCGGGCCGTCGTTGAGCCCCGGCAGCGCCACGATCTGCGCGTGGACGGTGATGCCCATGCGGCCGAGGCGCTGGATCTGCTCGAGCACGTCCGGCACATCGGGCTTGCCGAGCAGCACCGCGCGCAGCGCCCGGTCCGTCGCGTGGACGGAGATGTACTGCGGGCTGAGGCGCTGCTCCTCGATCCGCTGCCAGTCCTCTTCCTTCAGATTGGTAAAGGTCACAAAGTTGCCGTACAGAAAGCCGAGGCGGTAGTCGTCGTCCTTCAGGTACAGCGAGCGGCGCAGGCCCTTGGGCATCTGGGTGAGAAAGCAGAACGGGCACTTGTTGTTGCAGGTGCGCAGCCGGTCGAACAGCGGCTCAACGAACTCGATGCCCAGGTCCTCGTCGGGGTCCTTCTCGATCTCGTAGATCGTCTCCTCATCGCCGCGCCGCACGAGCAGCTCGATCTGCTCGTCCGCCAGCGCGAAGCGGTAGTCGATCACATCGCGCAGCCGCAGGTCGCCGATCGCCAGCACAACATCGCCCGGCTGCAGGCCGATCTCCTCGGCGATGCTGCCGCGCTCAACGGTGGCGATCACCCCGCCGTCGCCGGTGATCCTCTTTAGATCTGGCTGATACTCCATAGACCCCGATTCTGTGTACAAAAAACAAGTGGCCGGGCGCACCCGTACCACTACGTATTATACCACAGCAACCCCGGCACTCAACCTGCTACACGTTTTGCTGGGCTGCTCGTCAGCCGTCTGTCAGCAAGCCGCCGCGGCATCTATGGCATACTTGGGCCGGCTTGCTGGGAGGCGCGGGGCGTTCGTCCCGCCGCGATCTCCCTCCTTCCGCCCGCCCCGCGGCGCCACGTCGAGGCGGAGCGGCATAAAAAGAGGGGACGCTGGGAGGCACCGCCTCCCCGCATCCCCGCCGCCCTTCATGGGTTTGAAACGAGGTCTATCGAGCCACCCTGTATGTGATGCGGAGTAGAGCTTGTGAAACGTGGAACTTTCGGGTGGTTGCTCATAGCGGCCATCCTGACAAGCGTTACTGTCCTTCGCTCGGCTGCGATCGGCGCGGCCTCGGAGCAGGCGGAGGCCACGCCCTACGTCCGGCCGGCGTTCGCCCAGACGATGGAGGAGCTGCGCCCGGCGATCCTGGCGGCGGCAGCGCGCCACAACCGCCCGGAGATCTCCGGCATGACCGACGGCGAGTTCGCGGTGGTGATCGCGCTGCTGCTGTACAACGAGCACTTCGGCTGGCTGGAGGACGATCTTCCGCCGCTGCGGGCGCTGACGCCCTTCTACCAGGCGGCGCAGGTCGACATCAACCGGCTGGGCGGCAACCTGAGCGTCTGGCCCAGTAACCTACGCCCTTCGGTGGCGCTGGAGATCCTGCGCAACGAGATCCCGGTGCGCGACGGCGCGCTGGTGCGCCCGCTGTCCGTGGCCGGCAGCAGGATCAACCCCGCCGCCTACACCGACCAGCGGGCGCTGAACGCGGCGATCACCGCGGAGATCACCCAGCCGGAGCTGGCCGTGGAGTACCTGGCCGCGAACCTGGAGCGCGGCCTGTACCGGGCGCAGCACGAGGGGGTGCCGGTGTCGTGGCAGACGCTCGCGGCCTGGCACAACCAGGGGATCGTCCACCCGGCCGACATCCGCGCGAACCCCACCGCGCGCGACTACATCCGCCGCACTGCCGCCTACCTGCCGGTCGCCCGCGCGCTCATCGGCGGCGCCGCCGGCACAGCCGCGAACAGCAGGCCGAGCACGCGGGAGACCGGGTCGTCGCCTGGCTCCCCAAGCGCCGCCGCCGGCCTGAGGTCGCTGCAGTAGCGCAGCTCGGCCTTCCTGCGCGCGACGCGGTCGCGCTGGTCGACGTCGGGCAGGCCCTTGGCGGTGAGGCGGATCTCGCGCAGGTCAAGGAAGACGACGTCCCGCGCATCGGCCAGGGCCCCGGCATCGGCGAAGCGCCGGCCGAGCTCGACGATCACCTGGCGCACCTCGAACATGCAGCGCTGCAGGACCCAGAGCTCGGCCTCCTGCTCCAGCTGCGCCATGCGCTGGGCGGCGCGCAGCAGCCTGTTGAGGTGCGTCTCGACCGGCCTCCCGAAGGCTGTGAGCCGCTCGCTCAGCTCCTCGAGCAGCCGGCAGCGCTCGTCGTCCAGCGCTGCGCCCACGTCCTCCTCCTCGGGCTGCGGCGCGAGCAGCCGCTCCCGCAGCCTGAGGAGGACCGGGCGCGGGTTCTCGATCCAGCCCGGGGCCTCGACCAGCCGGCCCCGGTCGCCGCGCCGGCCGTGGCGCTCGAGAAAGCTCTGCAGCTCGGCGAGAAACTCCCGGCCGGCCTCCGAGCCGCCCAGCGCCTCGATCCACTCGTGGTCCGCGCGCCACCTCAGCGCGTCGCGGACGGCCGAGGATGCGGCGGCCGCGCGGCTCAGGCGGGCGAAGGCGCGCTCGGTCGCCAGCTCCGGCCCTTCCAGCCCTTCCAGAAGCGACGCAGCCTCCTCAGCCGCATCCACGCCGAACAGCCGCGCATACTCATCCGCGAACGTCGCCCGCAGCATGCTGGCCGGCAGGCCGACGGCGAACAGGATCTCCCACACCCGGTCCAGCCGGCGCAGCGTCTCGTCGAAGTGCCCGATCAGCGCCGCGAGGCTGGCGGCGCGCAGATCGAAGCTGCGCCAGCCGGCCAGGTACCGCTCGACCTCCGGCCGCAGCTCGCGCACCCAGCGCTCGCCGAGGGTCGCTCCGGCCGCGCCGAGCGCCTCGAGCGCCGACGCCAGCTGGTCCTCGCGCTCGCCGGGCGACGCGAACGCCGGCTGCGCGGTGACGTAGAGGAAGCCGTTGATACGCTGGGCGCGCGCCCGGACGGGGAAACCGAACTGCTGGGCGGCGGCGCGCGCTCCCTGGGCGATGCCGCGCGCCGCGACGGCGCCCTCGAGCGGCGTGACCGGCCGGTCCGCCCAGCGCGGGTGGAGCTGCCAGCTCAGCAGCGCGTCGGACGGCGCATCCCACACGGCCGCGGTGTCGGCGGAGGCAACAAGGTCAAACAAACGACGATCAATCACAGTCATTGACGAGCTCCTCAAACTCTAGGTATACTACTTTCGTTAGACAGGACTCACGCGGCCGTGCCGCCCGCCTCCCGCTCGGGAGGTGAGGGGACCCGCCCTCCATAATTCCTCTTTTTCGCCGCCCTCGCCAGCCAGGAGGTGGAGGCTTCGCCTCCTCTCCTTCCGAGAGGTGCGGGGCGAGGCCGCCGCGTCGCTCCTGTCGTCTGAGTCGTCCTTTCCGCCAGGTGGGTCGTGCCGAACGGCCGGCACGACACAGGAGTTCGGAGTGGCACCCAAGCGCGACATAGCACAACGCGGCGGCCCACTGACAGAGCAGGATATCGCGTGGCTGCAGCGCGAGCTCGAGGAGTCGCACAAGACGATCCGCAGCCTCCTCCGGCAGGTCAGCAAGGAGCAGGCGCGCCACGCCGAGATCGCCCGCGCCTACGAGAAGACCGTCGCCAACCTGATGGAGATCACGCGCGAGAACATCCAGCTCGAGCGCGAGCGCGATATGTGGAAGGCGCGCGCCGAGCGGGCGGCGCTCCCGTTCAAGATCGGCGGGACGACGCTGGAGCTGACGCCCGCCGAGGTGAGCGCGATCCGCAAGGCGATGGCCCGCCTCCACCATCCCGACATGGGGGGCGACAGCGAGCGGATGAAGCTCTGGAACGCCGCCCTCGACCCGCTGGCGTAGCGGAGGCCGGCGCCTCCATGCCGTCCTCCGCTCCCACCTACTGCACGATGAACGTCGCCACTCCCACTAGGCGGCTCCTGTTTCCGTAGATCACCAGCTGGTAGCTGGCGGGGGCCAGCCGGCTCGGCCGGTACTCCACCCACACCTGGCCCTGCTGGTCCACCGTCTCGTGAATATCCAGCTCCATCACCCCGGTCGGCGTGTTGAGCCAGGTTGTGACGACCTCGCCGGGCGCGAAGCGGTTGCTGTAGAACGTCCGCAGCTCATTGGGCAGCCCGGTCACCGGCTGGACGATCGTCCAGACATACGCGCCGCTGTCGTTGCCGCCGCCCACGAGCACCGGCGCCCAGTTGGAGGTGCGCGAGGTCGTGCCGCGCGCGTCGGACCACTGGAACGTCGGGCGCATGCTCAGGACGGTGTTGTCGGCCAGGTAGCTGGCCACGCGGAAGTAGACCCAGCCCGTGCGCATCTTCTTCGCGCCGAGCTCGCCGAAGGTCACGACGACGGCGTCCGGGCGCAGCTCGCTCACCCAGTCGCCGGCGCCCTGGTCCAGCCGGCTGCCGATCGGCGTGAGCATGGTGCGGTCGTACGGCATGGTGACGCGCGTGCTCCTGGCCGAGCCCTCGCCATCGTTGTACAGCCGGATCTCGTAGGCCAGCGTGCCGTCGCGCGCCACGCGGATGCTCGGGCTCGGCCAGACGACGGCTGTGACGTTCGCGCTCTTCGGACGCGGCTCTACCGGCCCTGGCTCCACCGGCCCCGGCTGTGCCTCCGCCGGCCGCCCGGCGAGCAGCGGCAGGTAGATCCTCGGCTCAACCGCCTTGGGGCGATCCGGCACCGTGGAGCCGAACACGTCCTCGATCGTGTCGAGCGTGGCGGCCTTCTCGGCGGCGCGGTAGTCGGCCAGCGCGGCGAGGATCGTATCGGTGATCGGCGCCGTGGAGTCGATCGGCAGCGTGGCCGGGCCGAGGTCCTCGACGAAGAACTCGCCCGCCTCGGACGGCACAGCGGCCGTCGCCGATGGCTCGGCTGCAGCGGGCGTGGGCTTCGGGTTGTCTTGGGCGCGCGCAGCAGGCGCTGCGGGCACGAGCAGCAGCGCAAGCAGGAGTGCGATGATGCCGCGCGCGTACTGGCGTCTATCTATCGTTTCCATGGTCATGACCTTACTTTGGCGGCAAGGGTCTTGCCGTAGCTACAGTGTATCCACGTGAGCCTTCCCGCGCATCAGGAGGGCGGAGGGACGCGCCTCCCGCACTTCGATGGAGCCGCGGCAGGGCTCGAGACGTATCATAGCGCTCCGACCAACGCCCCAGGACCGTACGTAGCTTCGTCATAGATGGTGTCGAGCAGCGATATACTGGGGGCGCCCACACGGCTGGACTCACGCAGCGCGGCGCTGCGGCTGTGTGGTCGTATCGCGATAGGCTACCGCGGGAGGCCTGGCGAGCCAGCCCTTCCGCAGCCCCTTCCTCCCGCCGCGCTGCGGCGGCAGGGAAGAGGATTTCGAGGGAGGCTGCGCCTCCCACGCCCACCACTGTGCAAGCCGTGTAAGAAGAGGCGTCCATGACCGAAACACGTACAAGCGGCATCCTGCTTCACCCCACCTCGCTCCCCTCGCGCTGGGGCATCGGCGACCTGGGGGCCGCCGCCTATGCCTTCGTCGACTTCCTCCAGGCCGCCGGGCAGCAGCGCTGGCAGGTGATGCCGCTCGGGCCGACCGGCTACGG
Source organism: uncultured Roseiflexaceae bacterium (assembly GCA_937974195.1). Lineage (GTDB taxonomy): Bacteria > Chloroflexota > Chloroflexia > Chloroflexales > Roseiflexaceae > CALJIC01. The sequence continues at coordinate 17,906 of CALJIC010000265.1, forward strand.
CGACTCGCCCTACCAGAGCTTCTCGTCGTTCGCCGGCAACCCGCTGCTGATCAGCCCCGAGCTGCTGGCCGCCGACGGGCTGCTGGCCGAGGAGGACCTGGCGGACGCGCCGGCGTTCCCTGCGCACGCCGTCGACTACGGCGCGGTCATCCCGTACAAGCAGACGCTGCTGCGCCGCTCGTTCGCCAGGTTCATGGCCGGCGCTAGCGCGGAGCAGCGCCAGGCCCTGGACGACTTTCGCGCGGCGCACGCCGTCTGGCTGGACGACTACGCGCTGTTCATGGCGCTCAAGCAGCGCCACGGGGGCGCCGGGTGGGCGGCGTGGGATGCGGATCTCGCGCGGCACCACCCGGACGCTGTGCAGCGCGCGGCGCACGAGCTCTCTGATGATGTGACGTTCCACGCCTACGCACAGTTCCAGTTCTTCCGCCAGTGGGAGCGGCTGCGGCAGTACGCGAACGAGCGCGGCGTGAAGATCATCGGCGACATCCCGATCTTCGTCGCCTACGACAGCGCCGACGTCTGGGGCAACCGCGAGCTGTTCCACATCGGCGAGGACAACCTGCCGACGGTGGTCGCGGGGGTGCCGCCGGACTACTTCAGCGCGACCGGGCAGCTGTGGGGCAACCCGCTCTACCGCTGGGAGGCGCACGCGCAGCAGGGCTACCGCTGGTGGATCGAGCGCCTGCGGGCGGTGTTCGCGCTGGTGGACATCGTGCGGCTGGACCACTTCCGCGGCTTCGCGGCCTACTGGGAGGTCCCGGCGGGCGAGGAGACCGCGATCAACGGCCGCTGGGTGCCGGGGCCGGGCAAGGCGCTGTTCGAGGCAGCCCGCGCTGCGCTCGGGGACCTGCCGATCATCGCCGAGGACCTGGGGGTGATCACCCCCGACGTCGAGGAGCTGCGCGACGAGTGCGGCTTCCCGGGCATGAAGGTGCTGCAGTTCGCCTTCGGCGGGACGTCCGAGAACCCCTACCTGCCCCACAACTACGAGCGGCGCTCGGTTGTGTACACCGGCACCCACGACAACGACACGACGGCCGGGTGGTGGAGCACGCTCGATGAGCGGACCAGGAGCCACGTGCAGCTCTACCTCGGCCGCAGCGGCGAGGATATCAGCTGGGATTTCATCCGGGTGGCGCTGGCCTCGGTCTCGGACACGGCGATCGTGCCGCTGCAGGATGTGCTCGGGCTGGGCAGCGAGGCGCGCATGAACCTGCCGGGGCGCGCGCAGGGCAACTGGAGCTGGCGCTACACGCCCGACGCGCTGAACCCCGCGCTGGCGGAGCGGCTGCGGCTGCTGACGGAGCTGTACGGGCGCCAGCCGGGGCAGGGGGCTGGCCCGGCCGGGTGAGGAAGGGCGCGGAAGGTTCGCCAGGCAGAGGGGCAGCCGCCTTCGCGCTACCCCTCCGGAATTGCCAGCAGCGTCGCCGAGCGCGGCTCGAACAGCACCGGCTGCGCCGGGGCGAACGTGCCGCGCAGCTCCACCGGCCGGTCCTCGACGAAGCTCCACAGCTCGCCGGCGCCGGCCGGGCGGTAGCCCTCGATCGCCACCTGCGCCGAGCGCGGCTCGTCGCCGTGGTTGACCACCACCAGCGTCAGCGTGCCGTCGTCGCGGCGCGCGGCGTAGATCGGCAGGCGCTCGTCGTCGGACGAGGCGTGCACTAGCCGCGTCCCGAAGTGGCGATACAGCGCGTACACCTGGTAGATCGGGCGCGGCCCGGGGTCGTAGGCGAGCGGCCCGAACATCCCGATCCCCTGGCTCGGGATGGCGCCCATGCAGAACTGCGCCACGATCTCCGCCCGCGCCCGGATGAGCCGGCCGAGCACATCCGCCCACCACAGGGCGTTGCGGTGCGAGTCGGTGCCGGCCTCACGGTCGACCCTGCCGCGCCAGTCCGAGTTCGCCTCAGTGACCGCGAAGGGGATGTCGCGGCCGGTGACGCGCCGGATCTGCGCGCGCAGCTCCTCGGCCGCGCGGGTCCACGCCGGCGGCTCGGCGGCGAGCGTCTCGGGCGTCGCCGGGACTGTGCCGAACGGGTAGCGGTGGAACGAGACGATCTCGACGTCCGGCACACCCGCCAGGAACCCCTCCATCCACGGCGTGCCGGTCGCGTCGACCGGGTAGCCGGTCGAGTCGTTGTACTGGCTGATCTCCGGCCCCATCACGACGATCGACGGGTCCACCGCCTTCATCGCGGCCCGGTACTCCTTGAAGTCGCGCACGTAGTCGGCGACGTTGTACACCGCCGCCCCGCGGTTCGCGACGAACAGGTCGGGCTCGTTGCCGACGGCCCAGTAGCGCACACGGTAGCCGCGCTCAATATTGGCGAGGCGCACCAGGGCGGCGGCTTTCTCAGGCGTGCCTCCCCACAGCCGGACGTGGATGAGCGGCGCGGCGCCGATCTGCTCGCAGAGCCGCATGTACTCGTCTAGCTGGAGCGGCGAGACATCGTTCTCGTCGCCCCAGTTGCCGCCGGGCCAGCGGATGAGGCTGATCCCCGCGGCCTTGCTGAGCGGGATCTGCTCCAGCCCCACCGTCTGCCACGGCCCGGTGTTCGTCCCGTAGACCAGCGGGCTGATCGGGCCGTACTCGTAGGCGGCGTCCACGTACAGGCCCGGGCGCATCGTCGGCGTCGGGCGGGCCGGCGGGGATAGCGCGGCGCAGGCGGCGAGCGGGGCGGCGGCGAGCAGCTTCAGCAGGCGGCGGCGGCGCATAGGAACCTCCTGCCCACATTATAGCTGACAGAAGCTCCACGGCCGGCGGGCCTGCGCCCTTCTGACCCCGTTTTCTCAGCGCAGAGCGGCGGTATGAATGACAGGACTTACGCGGTGGTCCGTCCTGCACCTGGTCGCATTCTCGCAGGCGCTGTGCCCTACACTTGGGCCTGTTCTGCAGGCGCTTGTGCAGGCGCTCCGCCCTGCACCACCCGCGCCAGGGCCTGCGGCCCTGGACCCGCAAGGGAACGCGTGCCGTGTCAGCAGCCCGTTGTCATGCCCACCTCCACCGATGCCCGTGTCCCAGGCACAGACTGATGCGCTGCAATGCCCAGTGTGGTTGTGACGAGCGGCTCATGTGCTGCAATGCCCAGTGTTGCTGAGATGAGCGGCTGGTGGGCTGGAACGCAACGGACAGAGCTGGTGAGAGATGCGGCTGGTGTGCTGAGGCATGACAACGGGCGAGCGATGGGAGGTGGCGCCGCTT
>CALJIC010000266.1 GCA_937974195.1 uncultured Roseiflexaceae bacterium
CCACCGGGACCCACACCTCTTGGCTCTGCCTCACGATTCAGTTGTGAAGGTGCCGTGCAAGACCAGGTGGCGACAAAAAACCAGGGTATGCGCGAGGCATACGCCTGGGGGCGTCACCGGCCAAAGCCGGCGCATCAAGTCGCGGAGTACCGACGCCTGGTGCTTGCTTGTTGCGTCTGCCTCGCTTCCGAGTGAGACGACTTGGTTTCGGTACCGAGAATCTTACCACAGTGCATCGTGCGTGTCAAGCGCTGTGGCTCTCGTTTTACCGAGTTGCTCCGAGCCGGGTTTTTGTGGTCGGCTCCTCGCAACGGCCGATAATCTACCACAGCCCCGCGCGCCTGTCAAGAGCTTTTTTCGATGGCGGGCCGAGGCCTTCCCAAAGCCATGCGTCGGCCTCGCCGGGGGAGTTTGGGGAAGCTTCGCCTGCCCGGAATTTCCTTCCGGCGGGGCGCCTGCGCGAAAGGCCCGCCGGAGCCGCCGCGTAGGTCCTGTTCCTGAGCGGAATACGTTATAATGACAGTCCGGGCGATCGACGCCTGTGCTTCCGTGCGCCGAGTACACGATGACGCTCGCGAGACCGACCCTCTTCAGCCCGCTGGTGCTCGGGAGGGCGCAGCTGCCGAACCGGGTGGCGATGGCCTCCAGGCCGAGCGGCTGCGCCGTGGAAGACGGGCGCGTGACGCGGGAGATGGCGGCCTTCTACCTGGCGCGGGCGCGCGGCGGCGCAGGGCTGATCGTCACGGAGCCGGCGTTCCCCGTGCCGCCGCGCGCCCGCACGCCGCACCTGGCGCTCTACGACGACGCGCACATCGCCGCGCTGCGCACCTGTATCACCGCGGTCCAGGCGGCGGGCGCCACGGTGCTGGTGATGCTCGACCAGCCGCTCGACCTCGAGCAGTTCAGCGGCGCCGAGATCGCCGAGCTGGGCGCGCTGTTCATCCCAGCGGCGTGGCGCGCCCACAGCGCTGGCGCGGCCGGCGTGATGCTTTCGACCTGCGAGGACGGGCCGTTCGCGACGCTGCTGTCGCCGCTGCTGAACCGGCGGACCGACCAGCACGCGGCAGGGCTCGAGGGGCGCCTCTGGCTGCTGCTGAATGTGGTCGAGGGGATCATCCGCTGGCTCGGCCCCTCCTTCGTCGTCGGCGTGCGCCTGGTGGCCGAGGAGTTCGCGCCGGGCGGGATCGAGCTTCAGGATGCGCGGGTGATCGCCCGGCGACTCACCAGCGCCGGGGCCGGGCTGCTCGAGGTCGGCACCCGCTCGCCCGCCGGCGCGCCCGTGGCGCAGTTCCCCGGCTGGCGGCTGCCGCTGGCGACCGCGATCCGCGCGGTGGTGGATGTGCCGGTGATGGTCGGCGGGCTGATGGATGACCCGGCGCTCGCCGACAGCGCGGTGCGGGACGGGAGCACCGACCTGATCGATGTGGGGGAGCGACTGCTCAGGGATCCGCACTGGCCGGCGCAGGCCCGCGCGGCGCTGCGTCGCGCGAGCCGGTGATCGCCGGGTTCTGCCCCTTCACGCCTCCCGTGCGGAGAGCCTGCGCGGGAGGCTTCGCCTCTCCGGAATCCCCTGTGAGGGAGGGCGAGCGGCACAATCGCATATCTCGTGTTCCTGACACGATGTGTGCGGTGGGGCGAAGCCCTACGTCCCGTGAGTGAGGTGCGGGGAGGATTTGCCTCCCCAGAATTGTCTTTATTCCGCTGCAGGGCGGTGGGAAAGCGGCCGGCAGCGGCCGCGTAACCCGTGTCATTGAGATTTAGAGGGCGAGCGCTATGGCTGAGATTGTCACGCACCGGCTGCCGAACGGGATGCTGGTGCTGACCCAGGAGTCGCACGGGGCGCCTGTGGCCACCTGCTGGGTCTGGTACCGCGTCGGCTCACGGAACGAGACGCTCGGCTCCACCGGGCTCTCGCACTGGGTCGAGCACATGCTGTTCAAGGGCACCCCGGCGCTGCCCAAGGGCGAGATGGACCGCCTGATCGCCCGCAACGGCGGGACGTTCAACGCCTTCACCTCGAACGACTTCACCGCCTACTTCGAGACGCTGCCGGCCGACCGGATCGAGCTCGGGCTGCGCATCGAGTCCGACCGCATGGTGAACTCGCTGTTCGAGCCGCAGGAGGTGGAGAGCGAGCGGACGGTGATCATCGCCGAGCGCGAGGGGTACGAGAACGAGCCGGACTACTGGCTGAACGAGGCGGTGACCGCGGCGGCCTTCCAGGTGCACCCCTACCGCAACGACGTGATCGGCTGGACCGGCGACCTGCTGGCGATCACGCGCGACGAGCTCTTCCGGCACTACCAGACCTACTACACGCCGAACAACGCCGTGCTGGTGCTGGTGGGGGACTTCGAGACGGGCGCGCTGATGAAGCAGGTGGAGCAGTACTTCGCCGAGCTGCCGGCCGGCCCGCCGGTGCCGCCGGTGCGCGCGCGGGAGCCCGAGCAGCAGGGCGAGCGGCGGGTGATGGTGCGACGCCCCGGCGCGGCGCAGTACGTCCAGATCGTCTACCACTCCCAGCACTGCCGCCACCCGGACTTCGCGCCGCTGCTGGTGCTCGACGCCGTGCTCTCCGGGGCGAAGCCGCTCGCGGGCGGGGGCGCGCAGACCAACCGCAGCGCCAGGCTGTACCGCGCGCTGGTCGAGACGCAGCTCGCGTCCTACGCCGGCTCGAGCTTCCGCGCGACGATCGACCCGCATCTGTTCGAGTTCAGCGCGACGGTGCAGGAGGGGCACACCGCCGACGAGGTCGAGGCGGCGCTGCTCGCCGAGGTGGAGAAGATTCAGCAGGACGGGGTGAGCGAGGCGGAGCTGGCGAAGGTTCAGAAGCAGGTGCGCGCGCAGCTGGCGTACTCGGGCGAGAGCGTGACGAACCGGGCGATGCTGCTGGGGATGTGGGAGGTGCTGGACAGCTACACGCGCAACGACCGGCTGCTGGAGGAGGTGCGCGCCGTCACCGCCGAGGATGTGCGGCGGGTGGCGCAGGAGTATCTGGTGGAGCGCCGCCGAACGGTCGGGCACTTCATCCCGACCGAGACCGAGTGACAGGACGGATGTAATGGGAACTCCACAGACGTCGATCGAAACTGCCACCCGCCACGTGCTGCCGAACGGGATGGTCGCGCTGGTGCAGCGCAACGGCGACACCCCGACGGTGAGCGTGCGCGGCGAGGTGCGCGTCGGGGCGGTGAACGAGCCCGCCGAGCGCAGCGGGCTGGCGGCCTTCACCGGCGCGGCGCTGATCCGCGGCACCGCCCGGCGCTCGTTCCAGGAGATCGTCGTGACGACCGAGGCGCTCGGCGCGAGCGTGAACGCCGGCGGCGGGATGCACGTCAGCGGCTTCGGCGGCCGGACGCTCGCGGAGGACCTGCCGCTGATCCTCGAGATCCTCGCCGACATGCTGCGTGCGCCGACCTTCCCCGAGCAGGAGATCGAGCGGCTGCGCGGCCAGTTCCTCATGGGGCTGCGCGAGAACGAGCAGGACACGCGCGTGCAGGCGTCGCGCGTGGTGCGGCGGCTGATGTTCCCGCCCGCGCACCCCTACAGCCGCCTCAGCAGCGGCACGGTCGCGACGGTGAGCGCGCTCACGCGGGACGACCTGGTGGAGTTCCACCGGCTGTACCACCCGGCGGCGACGACGATCGCGGTGGTCGGCGATGTCGAGCCCGCCGCGGTGGTGGAGGAGCTCGAGCGCGTCTTCGGCGACTGGGCGCCGGCGGGCGAGCCGCCGAGCCAGGAGCTTCCGCCGCCGACGCCGATCCGCGGGGTGCAGCGCGAGGACGTGGCCATGCCGGGCAAGAGCCAGACCGACATCATCTGGGGCGTCCACGGCCTGTCGCGGCTCAGCCCGGACTACTACGCGGCGAGCGTGGCGAATATGATCCTGGGGCGGATCGGGCTGGGGGGGCGGCTGGGCGAGAACGTGCGCGAGCGCCGCGGCCTGGCGTACTACTGCGGCAGCAGCCTGGACACCGACCTGGGCGCCGGGCCGTGGGCGGCGCTGGCCGGGGTGAACCCGGCGCACGTCCCGGAGGCGATCGAGGCGATCATCTCGGAGATCGAGCGCTTCGTGCAGGATGGCCCGACGGCGGAGGAGATGAGCGACGCGCAGGACTACATGACCGGCAGCCTGGTGCTCGGCCTGGAGACGAACGACGGCATCGCCGCGACGCTGCTCGGCATCGAGCGCTACGGGCTGGGGCTGGACTACATCGCGCGCTACCCGCAGCTCATCCGCTCGGTCAGCGTCGAGGACGTGGTCCGGGTGGCGCGCACGTACCTCTCCACCACCGACTATGTGCTGGTGACGGCCGGCCCGGAGGCGTAGAGACGTCGACGAGACGGCGGATGTGAGCGTATGCTGCGCTACGGTCAGGTGTCGGTCGAGGGCCGCACCATTCGCTACGCGACCGAGGGCACGGGGCCGCCGCTGGTCCTGCTGCACGGCCCGCCGTTCGACCACCGCCTGTGGGCGCCGGTCATCCCCTACCTGGCCGGCCGGTTCCGCGTGGTGGCGCCCGACCTGCCCGGATTCGGGGGCTCGCAGCCGGGCGAGCGGGCCGGGGCGCCAGACCAGCTGGTGCGCGCGGTGGCCGGCTTCGTGACTGCGGCGCGGCTGGTGCCGTGCGCGGTGGCCGGGGCGTCGCTGGGCGGCGGGGTGGCGGTCGGCCTGGCGGCGCGCTACCCGGAGCGGGTGAGTGCGCTGGTGGGCGTCGGGGCGCTGGGGCTGGAGTGGTGGCCGGAGACGCTCCAGGCCAGGGCGGCGCGCCTGGCGCGGCACGTGCCCGGGCTGCTCCGCGCCGCGATGCGGCTGGCGCCAGACGCGCAGGCGCGCTGGTTCCTGCGCGGCGCGCTGGCCGACGAGCGGCTGATCGACGATGCGCTGGTGGCGCAGGTGGCCGAGACGCTCAGGAGCAGGCGCGGCCGCGAGAGCCTGCGCGACGTGCTCCGGCGCCTCGATGAGTGGAGCGCGCTCCGGCGGCAGCTCGGCGCCATCCGGGCGCGGACGCTGCTGGTGTGGGGCGAGCGCGACGAGGTCTACGGCCTGCCGGCGGCGGAGCGGCTGCGGCACGCGATCCCCGGCGCGCAGCTGGTGACGCTGGCGGGCGCCGGGCACCTCCTGCCGATCGAGCGCCCGGTGGAGCTGGCGGAGGTGATGCGGGGCTTTCTGCTGCAGCAGGCGGCGGCGCCCGCACGATAGGTGAGGAGAGAGGCTTGGCTGCACGCGAGTTTACGGTCGCCGGCGAGTACCGCTACGACCGCCGGTCGCCGGTGCGCTGGGTTGTGTCGCACGTGCTGCGCTACCCGCTGCTGCCGGTGATCTTCCTGGCGACAGTGATCGGCATGGCGGTGACCTACAGCTACACCGCGGTGCTGGTGGGGCAGGCGTTCGACGCGGTGGCGGGCGGCGGCGGCGTGGCGGCGCTGATCCCCGCGGCGGCGGGCGTGCTGATCGCGCGCCTGCTCTACAGCGTGCTGGACGTCGCCAACAGCTACTCGATGCAGTTCCTGGCGCAGAAGGTCGAGCGCGACGCGCGCGAGGAGCTGTACATCAGCCTGCTCGGCAAGAGCCAGACGTTCCACAACCAGCAGCGCGTCGGCGACATCATGGCGCGGGCGACGAACGACGTGCAGCAGCTCAACCCCATGCTGACCCCGGGGGTGAGCCTGATCTGCGAGGCGCTGATCAGCATCATCGTGCCGCTGATCATGGTGGCGGCCCTGCGCGTCGAGCTGTTGCTGGCCCCGCTGGTGTTCCTGGTGGCGTTCGGGCTGGCGCTCAGGCGCTACAGCAACCAGCTCGCGCCGGTGGCCGGGGCGCTGCGCGGCCAGTTCGGCGCGCTGAACGCCCGGCTGGCCGAGGCGGTGAGCGGCATCGAGGTGGTGAAGGGGTACGCCCAGGAGGCCCAGGAGCGCGGGCGGTTCGCGCGCAACGCCCGGCGCTACCGCGACCTGTTCGTGCGCGAGGGGGATGTGCAGGCGCGCTACCTGCCGCTGCTGCTGTACGGCCTGCTGATCGGGCTGGCCTTCGCGCACGCGCTGATCCTGTTCATGAACGGCCAGCTGACGGTCGGCGAGGTGATCACCTACATGGGGCTGCTGGAGGTGCTGCGCTTCCCGACCTACATCTCGCTGTTCACGTTCTCGGCGGTGCAGCTCGGGCTGGCGGGCGCCGCGCGCATCCTGCAGACGATCAAGGCCGAGACCGAGCTCGATGAGAACGCCGCCGGCCACAGCGCGCCGATCCGCGGCGAGATCACCTTCGAGCGGGTGAGCTTCGGGTACGGCCAGCCGTCCGGCGAGGGCCAGGGCGCGGCGCCGGGCGAAGGGGAGACGGCCCCCATCTCGCGGCCGCTGGTTCTGCGGGACATCTCGTTCCACATTAGCCCCGGCGAGATCGTGGCGATCGTCGGGCAGACCGGCTCGGGCAAGACGACGCTCACGCGCCTGGTGAACCGCATCTTCGACGCGACCTCCGGGCGGGTGCTGATCGACGGCGTGGACGTGCGCGACTGGAGCCTGGACAGCCTGCGCTCGCAGATCTCGACGATCGAGCAGGACATCTTCCTCTTCTCGCGCAGCATCGCCGAGAACATCGCCTTCGG
>CALJIC010000267.1 GCA_937974195.1 uncultured Roseiflexaceae bacterium
CCCCGCGCCCCGGGCCGGGGGCCTGCTCGGCCCCCAGCACCCCCGCGGCAGGGGCCTTGCCCCTGCACCCCAAAGCGAACGAGTCCTCTGTCAGCTGCCCGTTGTCATGCCTCCGGGCTCCACTCCACCGTTCGAGATACGGCGGCAGCCAACTCCGCTGCCCCCGAAGGCATGATAACGGGCGCCCCGCCGGAGATGGCATCACTTGCGGGGGTGGCCTGGCGGGGGCTGCTAAGCCCCTGCCAGCCGGGGGAGCGCGAGGGGGCGGTCAGCCCGCCTCGCAAGCATCCACCATGCCCGCTGTGTGGCGATGCGGGCGCTCCGCCCCGCGCCCCAGAGCGAACGAGTCCTCTGTCAGTTGCCCGTTGTCATGCCTCGGGCTCCACTCAACTGTTCGAGGTACGGCGGCAGCCAACTCCGCTGTCTCCAAAGGCATGATAACGGGCGCCCCGCCGGAGATGGCATCACTTGCGGGGGTGGCCTGGCGGGGGCTGCTAAGCCCCTGCCAGCCGGGGGAGCGCGAGGGGGCGGTCAGCCCGCCTCGCAAACATCCACATATGCTCACTGTGTGGCGATGCGGGCGCTCCGCCCTCAGTTCCCCCTTAGTGCGCTTCATGACCCAAAGCGCATACCATCCTTAGGCGCTCTCGCGCAGCACGAGGTGGTCATACGAATTAATAATCGAACAATAGGAGCATGTGCCCGTGGCTGTCAAACTGCGTCTCGGGCGCGCACGGAGGCCGCGGAGCGGCGGAGAGGTGGGCGAGGGACACGCGGGGGAAAGCAGCGATCCAACCCGAATCCGCCGCGATCTTCACCGCCTCACAACTTGCGATCGGCCCAAGAGTCTGGTATGATGGTCAGCCGATCGGAAACTATTTACACACCAATCTACCTACCACGGCCGTACCCTGGACCAAGCGGTTCGCTAGCACCACTCCTGCAGTCGAGCACGACCGCCGACACGTACGCGCCGTCCCACGCAGAACTTGAGGCGAGCTCACTATGGTGCAAGCGCCAGCAAAACGTAAGGGTATCAGCCGGGAACACCTGCTCTTCCTCGCCTTTATCGGGCCGAACTTCTTCCTGCTCGGGGTCTTCTCCTACTGGCCGCTGATCTACCAGGCGTATCTCAGCCTCACCCGCTGGGATATGATCTCGCCGACGAAGACTTTCGTCGGGTTTGACAACTACCACTACATGTTCACGGGGAGCGAGTTCTACCAGGTGCTCCTCAACACGTTTGTCTTCACCGTCGCGATCCTCGTAGGCAGCCTGGTGCTGGGGCTGGGGCTCGCGCTTCTGCTCAACCAGCCGCTGCGCGGCCGGGTGGCCGGGCGCGCGATCGTGTTCGCGCCCTACGTGCTGAGCGGCGCGGCGATCGGTCTGGTCTGGGCCTATATCTTCGACCCGGTGTACGGGCTGCTGCGCGTCTTCTTCAACGCGTTCGGGTTCGCCTCGCCGAACTGGCTCGTCGACACCTCCTGGGCGCTGCCGGCGGTGATCATCGTCTACTTGTGGAAGAACGTCGGGTACAGCGCGGTGATCTACCTGGCCGGCCTGCAGAACATCTCGCACGAGCTGTACGAGGCGGCCAAGGTCGACGGCGCGAGCGACTGGGAGTCCTTCTGGCATATCACGCTGCCGCAGCTCTCGCCGGTCACGTTCTTCCTCACCGTGACGACGATCCTGTTCTCGATCCAGGCGTTCGACATCATCGCCGTGATGACCGAGGGCGGCCCAGTGAACGCCACCACGACGCTGGTGTGGTACCTGTACCAGCAGGGGTTCATCGCGTTCCGCGCCGGGACGGCGGCGGCGGCCGGTATGCTCTTGTTTGTGATTATGCTGCTGATCACGATCTTCCAGCTTCGCTTCGTACAGCGTCGCGTCCACTACAGCTGAGGGTATCGCCGTGGATATCACGCTCGAAAAATCGGCGCGCACCGCCGCCAACCCGTCGTCCTGGCCAGCATTGCTCGTCAGCGTCCTGAAGTACGCCCTGCTCCTGCTGACGATGGCGGTCTTCCTCGTGCCGGTGTTCTGGATGGTCAGCGCCTCCTTCAAGACCCTCCAGGAGATCTACACCTTTCCGCCGCAGTGGATCCCGTCTCAGCCGCGCTGGGAGAACTACGTCAGGGCCTGGAACGCCGCGCCGTTCGGCCGGTTCTACATCAACACGATCATCACAACCTTCTTCGGCGTGACGGCCGAGGTCCTGCTGGGGACGATGACGGCCTACGCCTTCGTCTACCTGCCCTTCCCGCGCAAGAACCTGCTGTTCCTGGTGATGCTGGCGGCGCTGATGGTCCCCATCCACGTGACCATCCTGCCCAACTACCTCACGATCGCGAACCTCGGCTGGCTGAACACCTACCAGGGGATCATCGTCCCGGGCGCGTCGGTGGCCTTCGGGACCTTCCTGTTCCGGCAGCACTTCCTCACCTTGCCGACAGAGATCCTCGAGGCGGCGCGTATGGAGGGCGCGGGGCACCTGCAGCTGCTGGGCAGGATCGTCCTGCCGCTCTCGCAGTCGATCCTCGTCACCGTGAGCCTGATCTCGCTGGTGAACAAGTGGAACGACTTCCTGTGGCCGCTGATCGTGACTAACCAGACCCACATGCGCGTGCTGCCGGTCGGCCTGGCGTATCTCTACGACCAGGAGGGCACGAACCAGTGGGGCATCATCATGGCGGGGACGATCTTCGTCGTGCTGCCGATCCTAGTGATCTTCGTGTGGGCTCAGCGCCATATTATCTCGGGGCTCACGGCGGGCGCTACCAAGGGGTAGCCTGCCGAACGGCCCACGGGCGGCGCGCCGCGCAGCCGCGGACGAGCGGCTGTGAGACGAGACGCCCCCTTTCTCTCGGTAGGTCTGGAGGGGCAGCGCTCCTCCATTCCTTATATTGCCGGCGAGGCCGGCTATAGTCCAGCTCATCGAGCAAGGAGAACGATGATGTCTCAGCTCAACAGACGCAGATTCCTCAAGGCGGCCAGCGCAGGGTTCGGCGGGTTGATCCTGGCCGCGTGCGGTGGCACCGCGGCGCCGAGCGGTAGCGGCGGTGCGCCGAGCGACTCGGCGCCGAGCGGCGGCGAGGCCCAGCAGCCCACCAGCGCGCCCGCGGCGACGTCGGGCGAGCCCCTGCGCGTGATCTTCTGGTCCTCGTGGGGCGGCAACAACGGCGAGGGCGTGCAGAAGCTCGTGGATGACTTCAACGCCTCGCAGTCCGAGATCTTCGTCGAGAACCAGTTCCAGGGCTCGTACGAGGAGACGGCGCAGAAGCTCGCGGCGTCGATGGCCGCCCGCCAGATCCCGGACATCGTGTCGCTGTCCGAGGTGACCTGGAACCGCTTCTACATCAACCAGTCGCTCCAGACCCTGGACGACTACTTCGCCAAGGCGGGCTTCGATCCGTCCGACTACGTCGACCCGCTGATCAACGAGGGCACGCGCCAGGGCAAGATCTGGTGGGTGCCGTTCGCGCGCAGCACGCCGATCTTCTACTACAACCGCGACCTGTTCCAGCAGGCCGGGCTGCCTGACCGCGGTCCGGAGACCTGGGAGGAGCTGCGCGAGTGGGGCGCCGAGCTGATGAAGGTCGGCGGCGAGAACATGAAGGTGTTCGCCTTCACGACCGGCAAGAACTACAACGCCTGGCACTTCCAGGGCAACGTGTGGCAGTGGGGCGGCGCCTACTCCGACAAGGAGCTGAACGCGCTGATCGACGAGGCCGAGGCCGTGGAGGCGGGCGAGTGGGTGCGCCGCTTCGTCCACGAGGACAAGATGGCGTACATGACCGAGGACCAGTCGACCGACTTCATCAACGGCCTGTGCGCGACGACGTCGCAGTCGACCGGCAGCCTGGGCGGCATCACCAGCGCGGCCCAGTTCTCGGTCGGCACGGCGTTCCTGCCGCAGCACAAGCAGTTCGGCTGCCCGACCGGCGGCGCGGGCCTGGCCGTGATGGCGGCGGCGCCGGAGGAGAAGAAGCAGGCGGCGGTGGAGTTCATCAAGTTCCTGGCGCGGCCGGAGAACGTGGTGTTCTGGTCGAAGCACTCCGGCTACATGCCGGCCACCAAGTCGGCCCGCGAGGCGCCTGAGATGCAGGAGTACTTCGCGCAGAACCCGAACTACAAGGTGGCGGTCGAGCAGCTGCCGAAGACGCAGCCGCAGGACACCGCGCGCCTGCTGATCCCGAACGGCGACCAGACGATCGGCACCGGCCTCGAGCGCATCCTGGTGAACAACGAGCCGGCCGACAAGGTCTTCGCCGATGTCGCCACGCAGCTCGAGCGCGACGCGGAGGAGATCAAGAACCAGCTCCAGGGCGTCGGGCTCTCGTAAGCCCACCCCGGACTCAGCCGCAGCCCCCTCTTCCACCGCGGTGGGAGAGGGGGCACGTTTTTCCGGGCGACGTTGGGGAGAAGGGGGAAGGAAGCGCGCGGGGCTCAGCCATCCAGGCCGGCGAGCCGCAGCGCCACCAGCGCCGCCCCGCCCACCACGATCGTCAGCAGGGAGCTGCGCGTCCGCCAGGCGACGAGCGCGGCGAGCAGGCCGGCGAGCAGGCGGCCGTTGCCGAGGCTGATGTCGATCTGCCCCTCGGGCATCAGCAGCCCGGGGACGACGATCGCGGCCAGCACCGCGGCCGGGACGTAGCGCAGCGCCTCGTGCGCCAGCGGCGGCACGGAGATGCGGCTCCAGGCGACGATGAACGACAGCCGGGTGAGGAAGGTGACCAGCCCCATCAGCGCCAGGGTGACCCACACGAGCTCGGTGCTCATGTCTGCGCCTCCTGCACCTGCGTGCGGGCCGGCCGCATCCTGGCGGCCACCACGCCCGCGACGATCCCCGCGCACGCCGCCAGCGCCAGCCCGAGCCGGTACGGCAGGCCCGCCGCCGCCAGCGCCGTGGCCCCGGCCACCAGCGCCGCGACGACCGTCGGCCGGTCGACCAGCATCGGCACCAGCAGCGCGATGAAGGTCAGGATGAGCGCGAAGTCGAGCCCCCAGCCCGGCGGAACCAGCGCCCCCAGGAACACGCCAACGGCCGTCACGATCTGCCACATCAGCCACAGCGACGCGCCGCAGCCGAGCAGATACCAGTGGCGCCCGATCGCCTCCCCCGGCTCCCGGAAGCGCCCGATCGCCACCGCGTAGGCCTCGTCGGTGAGCAGGTAGGCCAGCAGCGCCTTCCAGCCCGCCGGCAGGTGCGACAGGTACGGCGCGACGGAGGCCGAGTAGAGCGCGTGCCGCAGGTTGACGATCAGGGTCGTCAGCACGATCACCGGCCAGGGGGTGGCGGCGGCGAACAGCTCGGTCGCGATGAACTGCGCCGAGCCGGCGAACACGATCAACGACATGGCCTGGGCGGCCACTGGCGAGAGCCCGGAGCTCACCGCCAGCGCCCCGTAGATCATGCCAAACGGCGCCGCGCCGACGAGCAGGGGCAGCTCCGCGCGCACGCCGGCCAGGAATTCGGCACGAGCAGACATGTCACTCCGCGGTGGGCTGGAGAGGCGGCGCCTCCCCAGATCCCCTCATCTGTCGTTCCTCGCAACGAGCCCCGCGGACGCAGCTCGGCGCCGCAGGGCCGCTGAGCCGAGCCAGTATACCATGCGCCGCGCCGCCGGCGCCTCAGCCGCGCGCCTGATGCCGCGGGTACGCCGGTGTGGTATAGTGGTGGCGATACGTCGCGAGTGGCGCCGGCGCGGCGCCGTAGAGCAGAGAGGAGGCAGTATGCTGCGGGTCGAAGGCGTGCTCCAGGTGTCGGCGAGCTCGGCCGTTCGCTGACCCGGCTACCGCCTCTGAGGCCGGCGCACATGCCGGCGTGGCACATCCGGTAGCTGGGTCAGCGGCACGAGCGGACGAACGCCGTTGTCGATGACGCTGAGTGCGGTGGCGCGCGTGGCGCCGCCGGACAGCTATTGGAGGCCGACCCCCAATGAGCACAATCAGGCCGTGGGCCACTGACCCGGACTCGTGGGATGACGAGGAGCCCGAGACCTTCGAGCGCGTCCGGAAGCAGACCGGCAAGGCTGGGACGGTGAAGAGCGACCGCCGCCAGCGCGAGAAGGAGTGGGGCCGCGCGGTGAGCAAGTTCCAGAAACAGCGCGCGCGGGAGAACAGGAAGCCATAGACCGATCGGCGGGGGCGGCACACG
>CALJIC010000268.1 GCA_937974195.1 uncultured Roseiflexaceae bacterium
ATCACCGTTGAGGCTGATCTGCGTTCCATTGAGCTGCCCTACCGACAGGCCGCCATACCGTGGATTCTCACCGCGAAGAACGGCCCCGCGCCCGACGGTGTCACAGTATTCGACTACGAGGAGCAGCGACGCCGCAATGCAGCCTACTACGATCGCCTGAAGGCGCTGCGAAAGGCAGGCGTCGATCTGCGCAAGCTGTCGCAGGAGCAGCGTGTGGAGCTGGAACAGCAGGCTCCCCACCCCTCGTGGCCGGTCGCCGCAATCATCAACCAGATGGGCGCCATCAACGCCTACAACAAGGCGATCGAGCGATGGACGTCATGCGCGCTGGTCTTCCCGGATCTCGTGTCGATCATCTGGACGATGACCAGCGGCGCACCGCACGCGATCGAGCAGGCCAGCTCGCAGTGGGAGTCGCTGGCGAAGCAGCACGGCCTGGAGCGGAGCCCGCTGCTCTCCGCGACTCAGGTGGTGAACCCCGAGCAGGGTAAGGGC
The DNA here is from genome assembly GCA_937974195.1 of uncultured Roseiflexaceae bacterium. Taxonomy (GTDB): domain Bacteria; phylum Chloroflexota; class Chloroflexia; order Chloroflexales; family Roseiflexaceae; genus CALJIC01. The sequence continues at coordinate 496 of CALJIC010000268.1, forward strand.
GCTAACCGGGCCAAGGCCGACAAGCTCGACATCGGCGGCCTGGAGAGCTTCTGGCTCCTGGAGTACTTCAAGTACGCCGGCCTCTATCACGGCGCGCTGCCACGGACTGTCCAAGGGCGCAAGGATCGCAAGACGTACGTTCTGGTGCCGGCTGCGGGCGGGATCGAGCAGAACTGGCACCGGTCCGCCTTTGAGGCCTTCCAGCGGGAGTTCTGGCCCAGCAGCGCGATCAAGATGGACATCATGGCCTCGCTCCGCTACACCGCGCGGCTGCTGAGGGAGTGGGAGGGCGCACAGCGCAGCAGTGGGCGCCGGCGACGCGTCACTGACTACGTGGATGGTTTTGCGGTGGCCTCTTACAAGGATCTCGGCAGCGCCGTCGCAGTCATGAACGTCGCCAAGCTTGGTCTGCCGGACTGGGTGACGTTACCGGATAACGCTGATGACGCTCAGCGCCTGCGCGCCGAGCTCGAGAACCACCAGCGCCTCATCGGAGCGCTCGACGAGACCAAGGGTGAGGAGGAGCAACTCCTGCGCGACTACCGCGACTTTCTTACCAGCCGCGACCCGATGCTCCGCGCGTTCTTCGCCTTCACCGCCGGTTACGCCGGCCATGTGATGCGCAAGCTGAGCAAGAGGCAGCGCGTGCGCCGTTTGACCCTCGACAACCTGGAGGTGATCCTGATGGCCAACGAATCAGCCCGCTCGACCAAGCTCTCGCCGATCATCGAGAGCCCAGGCTTCCAGCACATCGCTACCGCGATCCGCCAGGCTACCGTGCTCCAGCAGTACTACAAGACCGAGCGCAACGACAACACCTACGACGTGCGCTATGGCCTGGCCGATGAGCTGCTGCGCCACGCACGCGACAACCGCGAATTCCTGCGCGCGCTCAGCGAGTTCCTCACTGACTACAGCAAAGAGAATGCGCGTGTGATGGAGCGCCACAAGAACAAGGGCTACCGCAAGCGCCTCCCCATTACCACCGAGGACATCGCCCAAGTGACGGCATTGGTCGATGCCTATGATGCACAGACCGTCGCCAGTCTATTGGTCGCCTTTGGCTACGCCCGCGACCCGCGTACCGACGAGCCCGCTGACCAGGAGGGAGCAGGCGCTGAGGGTGACAGTGCGGATCAGGCGGAGGATACGACCGATACCGATGCGGATGAGCCGTTCTAACACCAGGAGACTCTGCCATGCCTACCCCGATCTACTCGCTCTCGCTGGCTATCAACGCGACGCTGGACATGCACAATCTCAACAACGAGGGCAGCGAGGGCAATCAGCTCCAGACTCGGATGGTCGATATCGTCGGCGCTGACGGTGGCCTCTATAACGTCAACGCCATCAGCGGCGATATGCTGAAGCACATCCAGGCCGAGTACTTCTACAATCTAGCGCGCGAGCGTAAGCTGCCGCTCTGTGCTGGATGCCGGCTGTTCAACCCGAACCGCATCAACGCCGACCAGGCTTTCCTTACGCGCTCGAAAGAGCAGAAGTTGACGGACGCGCAGACCGTCGATGAGCTGCTGCGTACCTGCGCGATGGACGATGTGGCGGGCATTCTGATCACCGAGGGTGGGCGCTCCATCCCGCGGAAGAGCGTGATCGAGTTTGGCTGGGCGGTGGGCATCCCCGACGCCACGCGCGAGGGCCACAACCAGAGCTTTTTCCACGTGAAGTACGCGCCGGAGCGCAGCGAGGGCCAGCGCGGGCAGGATGCGACACGGCGTGTCCAGCGACGCGATGCGAGCGGCAGCGATGAGGGGCGCAGCGGTGGCGCCAACCTCCAGCAGGCGATCTTCCACCGCCCGGCCAACAGCGGCAGGTACGCTATCGTCTGTCACCTGGAGTTCGCCCGCATCGGCTACAACGACATTACCCAGAGCTACGCGATCACTTCCGAGGAGCGCACGCGTCGCGGACGAGCGCTGCTGGAGAGCCTGTTGCACACATTCGTGCAACTCAACGGCGCGATGCGTTCCGCGCAGCTCCCCCACCTGGTCACGCTCGAAGGCGCGGTAGCCTACTCGACCAAGATGCTGCCCGCGCCGCTGATCAGCCCCATTATGGACGACTACGCCGCTCAGATGACGGCGATCGGCAAGCTCCTCGGCGGCGGCAATGGGGTAACGGTTGCGCAATTCTCCTCGCTCGGCGGGCTGGTAGAGCAGATCAGCACGCTCATCGACACAGCGGAGCCCTACCAAATGCCTCAGGCGTAGGAGCGATGGCGATGTGGACCGTCGTACACTATCAGCCGGCAGCGCTCTTCTCGCTCAAGCCGGCGACCGCCACCTCCTCCGGTGGACGAACGCTGATCTGTCCCACGCCGTTTGCGCTCAAGATGGCGCTGCTCGATGCTGCTCTACGAACTCGTAGCAAGACAGCGGGGCAGGCGCTCTGGCCGGACATCCGTGATCTTCAGATCATGCTCCGGCTCCCCGAGCGGATCTCGGTGATCAATACCTTCACCAAGATCGTCCGGCCGAAGAAGCATGGTCCGAGCGATGACGACGGTGTAGGCATTCTGATGCCGCTCGGAAGAACCATCGCCTACCGCGAGTACGTCTCCTTCGGTGGACCGATCGGTGTGGCTTTCCGAACGGCGTCTGGAGAGCCGCTCCCAGCGACCCTGACCGAACTGTTCTTCCATATCACGTATCTCGGCAAGCGGGGCGGCTTCATGCAGCTGCTCGCCCCTCCCGAGCAGCAGGATGTCGATGAAAGCCAAGACTGGGTCGCACTCACTGCAGATCAACTCGGCTTCAGCATCGATGGGACGCTCCAGATGCTGGACGACTGCGGCCCCAAGATGACGTTCGAGCAGGCCGATATCTACAGCGGCAAGCGTATCACGCTCGGGAAAGATCGCGTGCTGCGTCACATCGTGCTGCCCTATCAGCTCACTCGAAGCGGTCGCGGCTTCAGCCTGTACGAGAGGATCAGCCCATGACCCTCACCACCCACCACTTGGACATCCAGGCCACGGCCGTCACGCCGCTGG
>CALJIC010000269.1 GCA_937974195.1 uncultured Roseiflexaceae bacterium
CGAAAGGGTGCTTTGCACCGCGAAGGAACTGAGTGCAGGATGGAGTGCTTGCGAATGAGCGGGAAGCCGGGGTGCGGGGCGGAGCGCCCGCAAAACAGGAGCGGAGCGCCCGCAAACACACCAACGTCTCATCAAACCCTAACGCACAGAGCGCCCGCGCGCCCGTATAAATTGCGTAAACTGCAATCGTCCGATCGGACTCGCCCCCACGGCCGGGGGCCGCGCGTCGACGCGCACGGACCGACCAGTGGAGCTGCGAGGAGGAAGAAGTAGATGATAGACCGACAGACGGGGCGCCGCGCCCCGGGTGCCGCCGCGATCGCGGCGCTGCTGTTCGTGCTGCTGCTGGCCGCCTGCGGCCAGTCTGCTGGTGCAGGTGCCCCGAGCGCCGCGCCGACCGCGGCGCCGGCTGAGCCCGCCCCGACTGCTGTGCCAACCGAGCCCGCGCCGACCGATGCGCCGGCCGAGCCCACCGAGGCTCCCGCCGAGGCGCCCGCTGAGGAGCCCGCCGAGCCCACCGAGGCGCCCGCCGAGGCCGAGAGCGAGGGCGCCCAGCCCGGCGCGATGCGCACCTTCCGCATCGTCCCCGAGCAGTCCGAGGCGTCGTACTCGGTGCAGGAGACCTTCATGGCCCAGAACCTGCCCTACCGCGCCGTCGGCAGGACGAACGCGATCGAGGGCGAGTTCCAGTTCACCACCGAGGGCCGCCCGACCGGCCAGGTGACGCGGGTGACCGTGGACCTCAGCACGCTCACCAGCAACGACCGGCGGCGCGACAACCGCATCCGCAACGAGTGGCTCGAGTCGCTCCGCTTCCCGACCGCCACCTTCGTCTCGACCGGCGTCGAGGGCGTGCCGGAGAGCTACGTCGAGGGCCAGGAGGTCTCCTTCAGGCTCATCGGCGACCTGACCATCCGCGATGTGACCCGGTCGGTGGTCTTCGACGTGACCGGCAGGCTCGAGGGCAGCACGGTCACCGGCACCGCCACGACGATGATCAAGATGACCGACTTCGGCTTCAACCCGCCCAACATCGCCGGCTTCGTCGCTGTGGAGGACGACGTCGAGATCACCGTCACCTTCACCGCGGTCGAGGTGTAGGGCGCCCCGCCGAGAGCCGTGTCCGTCCGCCCGGGCGCTGGAGCGCCGTGCCGCTTCGTCCGCGCCCGGGCGCCACATTCCCCGGAGTGTTCGCTTCGCGTAAGCGATGCCGTGCTGTGGGGCGAGGCCGTGCCGGACCCCCGCTCCGCCCGTCCAGCGTATCGAACACCGGCCTGGCGGCCCGCCTGCAGCCGCTGCACCCCCCGTGCGCCGGCGAGGGCTGAGCGCCAGCCCTCCCTTGACGCCCCGTCGCCCGCGTGCTAATACTACCTTAGCGTGATCGGGAGGTGTAGAAAATCAGCCCAGCCGTATCAGCCCTCCCGATAAGGGAGTGGCATGCGCACAAGCATCTGGTTCATCCGGCACGGGCAGACCGAGCTGAATAAGGAGCGGCGCTACCAGGGCGTCAGCGACAGCCCGCTGACGCTGTTCGGCCGCCTTCAGACCGAGGCGCTCGCGCGCCGCCTGCGGCGCGTCCCGTTCACGGTGGCGATCATCAGCCCGTGCGAGCGGGCGCGTCTCACGGCCGAGGCGGTGCTCGCCGGGCGCAATGTGCCGGTGCTAGAAGATCCGCGCTGGGCGGAGATCAACCACGGCCGCTGGGAGGGCCTGACCTACGCCGAGGTGGTGGAGCGCTACCGCGAGGAGGCGGCGCGGCGCTTCAGCGATGGCCTCAACGGGCGGGCGCAGGGCGGCGAGAGCCTGGGCGAGGTCTACGAGCGGGTGCTGGACGGGTGGAACGCGCTGCTGCGCGAGCGCCCGGGCGGGCGCATCCTGGCCGTCACCCACGCCACGCCGGTCCAGCTCGTGCTCTGCATCGTCAGCGGCCTGCCCCCCACCCAGCACTGGCGCTGGCGCGTGGACCTCGGCAGCCTGACGGCGATCGACGTGTACAGCGCCGGCCCGATCGTACGCATGGTCAACGAGGTGCCCCGGCCCCTGCTCGCGCACGACGAGTACGAGTCCCCCGAGGAGGCCCTCAACCGCTAGAGGGCCGACGCCGCATCGCTCAAGGGTGCCTCATGACCGCTCAGGAGCTCCAGGCTCTCATCGGCAGCATCCCGCCGCTCGACTCCGCCGCCGAGCAGGCCGCTCGCGCCCGCCTGGACCGGCTGACCAAGCCGCCCGGCAGCCTCGGCGTGCTCGAGGACATCGTGGCGCAGCTGGCTGCGATCACGGGCCGCGTCCAGCCGGCGCTCGACTGGCCGGCGGTGCTGGTGGCCGCCGCCGACCACGGGGTGGTGGCGGAGGGCGTCAGCCCCTACCCGCAGGCGGTGACCGCCCAGATGGTCCGCAACTTCCTGCGCGGCGGCGCGGCGGTCAACGCGCTCGCCGCGGCCGCCGGCGCGCGGGTGATCGTGGTGGACGCCGGCGTCGCCGCGGACCTGCCCGACCACCCGGACCTGCGGCGCGAGCCGGCCATGTCGCGCGCGGCGGCGGCGCAGGCGGTCCTCGCCGGCGCCGCGGTCCTCGCCGATGAGGCGCGGGACGGGCTGGACCTGCTGGCGCTCGGCGAGATGGGCATCGGCAACTCGACCGCCGCCGCCTGCCTGACCAGCGCGCTCACTGGGGCGCCGCCCGAGCAGACCACCGGCCGCGGCACCGGGCTGGACGACGCCGGCCTGCGCCACAAGCGCGCGGTCGTCGCCGAGGCGCTTGCCCGGGCGCGGCCAGACCCCGCCGACCCGCTCGGGGTGCTCGCCGAGCTCGGCGGCCTGGAGATCGCGCTGCTCGCCGGCGCGGCGCTCGCCGCCGCAGCCCGCCGGATCCCGGTGGTGCTGGACGGCTACATCTCCACCAGCGCCGCCCTCGTCGCCGTCGCGCTCGCCCCGCGCCTGCGCGGCTTCCTGATCGCCGGGCACCGCTCGGCCGAGCCGGGCCACGCCATCGCGCTCGAGCACCTCCGCCTGCGCCCGCTGCTCGAGCTCGACATGCGGCTGGGCGAGGGCACCGGCGCGGCGCTGGCCATCCCGATCGTGCGCGCCGCGGCCCGCGTGATGCGCGAGATGGCGACGTTCGAGGACGCGGGGGTGGCTGACAGGGGTGACGGGGTGACAGGGTGACAGGGTGACGCTCTTGGCTGCTGCTCGCCTTCGGTACACCATATGCGCGCGTGTCATTCCGAAGGGCGCGCAGCGCCGAGGAATCGCTTCTGTCACTGTCTGTTAGCGCACGTCATTCCGAGGGCGAGCAGCGCCCGAGGAATCTCTTCGCCCTATCACGAAGGGAACAGGTCTAGCGCCCATGAACTCACCGCTCTCCTACATGGCCCTGCAGGTGGGGACGCTCTACAAGCTCGATGAGCGCGGGCGGCTGCTGTGCAGCAACGAGCCGGGCGACCCGCCGGCCCCGCGCTTCTTCCTGGGCCGCACGCCGGAGGGCAATATCTGGCGGGTGCGCTACGACCTGCCGGACAGCCTGGCGGCCGAGCTGGAGCGGCTGTGCCGCGCCGAGCCGGTGGTCGCCGAGTTCAGCGCGCCGCCCGTCGGCTACGATGCGATCCGCGCCGTCCTCGAGGAGCACGCGCCCCTCGGGGACGAGTACCGCGGCCCGTGCTACCGCTTCCCGGACCAGCTCCCCGCCCCGGATGGGCGCGCCGTGGCCGTCACCGCGGACAACAGCGACGTGCTGCTGCCGCACTTCCCCTGGCTCGTCAAGGCGGTGTCGCACATGCCGATCGCCGCGGCCCTCGAGGACGGCCGGGCGGTCGCGGCCTGCTGGTGCTCCCGCCTCGCGGAGCGGGCGTGCGAGGCGGGCGTGGAGACGGTGCCCGGCCACCAGCGGCGCGGCTACGCGGCGGCGGCCGTCGGGCTCTGGGGCCAGCTCGTCCAGGCCAGCGGCCGCCTCCCGCTCTACAGCACCGAGTGGGGCAACCTGGCCTCGCAGGGCGTCGCGCGCCGCCTCGGGCTGATTATGTACGGGGAGGACTTCTCCCTCGGCTGACGCGAGCGGCGCGGCGGCCCCGCCGCGTACGTTTTTGGGGGCCTATGAGCGATCCGGTGGGCGCGGGGCAGCCCCGCGGCCCGTGGTGGGCCGCGCTCGGCGAGGCGCTGCGCTTCCTGACCATCATCCCGCTGCCCGGCCTGCCGCCCTCGACGGAGGCGGGCGTCGGAAGGGCCATCCCGTTCTTCCCGCTCGCCGGCCTGCTGCTCGGCGCGCTGCTGGCCGCCTGCGGCCTGCTGCTCGACGCGCTGTGGGGCGGCGCCGTGCGCCCGGTGGGGGTGGTCGTCGCCTGGGGCGTGCTGACCGCCGGGCTGCACCTCGACGGGCTCAGCGACACCTTCGACGCCGTGATGAGCTGGCGGCCGCGCGAGCGCAAGCTCGAGATCATGCGCGACAGCCGGATCGGCGCGATGGGCGCGCTGGCGCTCGCCGCGGTGCTCGGCCTGAAGGTCGCGCTGCTGGCGGCCGCCGGCGGCTCCTGGCTGCCGGCGCTGCTGCTCGCCCCGGCGCTCGGGCGCTGGGCCGGCGTCTACGGCATCGTCGCCTTCCCGCCGGCGCGCGAGGGCGGCCTGGGCCGGACGTTCCAGTCCATGCTGCGCCCGCGCGACTTCGCCTTCGCCACCGCGACGGCGCTGCTCCTGGCGGCGCTGGTCGCCGGGCCGCGCGGGCTCGTGGCGCTGCTGCTGGTGTGGCTGGCCGCCCACCTGCTCGGCCGCTGGTGGACGCGCGACCTGGGCGGGCTCACCGGCGACACCTACGGCGCGCTGTGTGAGATCGGCGAGGTGGTGGCCCTGGCGGCGCTCACGGCGTCTGTGACTGTCGTGACCGGGTGACTGGGTGAGGCGGTGACGGGGTGACTCTTTGAAGCCAGAAACCCGTACCGCACCACGAACCACCTTGTTCACCCCGTCACCTTGTCACCGTGTCACCTGGTCACCCCGTCGCCCCGTCACCTAGCTGGAGTCGCATCTGATGAGTCGTGCCCGCCTGCTGTTCTCCACCGGCTCGCTCTACGTGATGGACGTCGCCCACTGCTTCGCGCTGGCCGCCGAGGCGGGCTTTGACGGCGTGGAGGTGATGTGTGACGACCGCTGGAGCACGCGCGACCCGCGCTATCTCGCGGGGCTCGCCGAGCGCCACCGGCAGCCGGTGCTGGTCTGCCACACGCCGTTCTCGCCCCGCCTCCCCGGCTGGCGGGCGCCGCAGGACCACGTCGCGCGCATCGAGCAGACGCTGCGCCTGGCCGAGGCCCTCGGCGCGGAGACGATCGTCGTCCACCTGCCGGACCGCATCAGGCTGCGGAAGGTCAGCCTGTTCGGCCGCACGGTGCGCGTCCCGTCGCGCGCCGGCACGCGCGGGCTGAAGGCCTGGTTCGAGGAGGAGCTGCGCCACTTCCAGCGCCGCACCACCGTGCGGCTGGGCATCGAGAACATGCCCGCCGCCCGGATCTTCGGGCGGCCGGTCAGCCACGTGTGGTGGAACACCGTGCCGGAGTGGAGCCGGGTGCACCGCTGGCTCACGCTCGACACGACCCACTGGGCCACACACGGCGTCGATCCGCTCGACGCCCTGCGGGCCGCCGGCGACCGGCTCTGCCACGTCCACCTGAGCAACTACGACGGCCGCGAGCACCGCCTCCCGCAGCGCGGGCGGCTCGACCTGGCCGCGTTTCTTCGCGCCCTGGCCGGCGCCGGCTTCGAGGGCACCGTCTCCGTCGAGCTGCACCCCGACGCGCTGGAGTTCCACGACGACGCGGCCCTGCGGCGCAACCTGGCCGAGACGGTCGCGTTCTGCCGGGCGCACCTTCAGTAGCGCGCCGCGGTCGTGCGTTTGAGGGAGCCGGCTCCTGCGCGGCCCCCAGATGCCCTTCGTCCGCCGCTCAGCGGCGCAGTCAGATGCCAGCCGCATCGCTGGCGGCGGGAGGCCGCAGCAGGGTCGGCCCCGGGCGAGCGGCGCCGTACGGCGTCTTGTCGGGGTGGTTGATCACTTCCTTCCACACCGCCGTGATATTGTCGGCGAAGATCACCAGCAGCTCGCCCGGCTGCGCCAGCCCCATCGCGTGCCGCACCGCCTCGCGCTCGTCCAGCACTGTCACGATCTGCTCGGGGCGCATCCCGGCCTCCAGGGCTGCCGAGCGCAGCATCTCCGCCACGACGCCGGGCGCCCGCCCGCGCCGGTCGTCGTCCTCCTTGAGCACCAGCAGGTCGAACATCGCCGCGGCGATCTGCCCGTCCTCGCGGATATCCTCGTCGCGCCGGTCGCCGGGGGCGCTCAGGACCCCGAGCGTGCGCGGGTAGTTCGCCCGCAGCTTCAGCACCAGGTCGCGCATGGCCTTGAAGGCCGCCGGGTTGTGGGCGTAGTCCACGATCACCCGGAACGGGTGCTCGTCGAACACGTTGAGCCGGCCCGGCGCCTGGAAGAAGGTCGTGCTGAAGGTGCGCAGGCCCTGGCGGATGTTCTCCACGCTCACGCCGTGCGCGTAGGTGATGGCGGCCGCCGCGAGGGCGTTGGCCACGTTGTGCAGCGCCTTGCCCTCGAGGGTGGCCGGGATCAGGTGCGTCCACAGCAGCGGGATGTACAGCTCGTCGTCGTAGATCGCGATCATATCGCCGCGCACGCCCTGCTGGAGCACCACCGCGCAGCCTCCCTGCGCGATGTGCTGCCGCACCAGCTCGCTGGCGCCCTCGCCGCCGTGCATGCTGAAGTAGACGATCCGCCCGCGGGCGCTCTCGGCCATCGCCGCCACCAGCGGGTCGTCGGCGTTCAATACGCTGGCGCCGTCCTTGCGCACGCTCTCGACGACCACGCTCTTCACCCAGGCGATGTCCTCGAGCGTGTTGATGCCGCGCTGGCCGAGGTGGTCGTTGCTCACATTCAGCACCGCGCCGACGTCGCAGCGCTCGAAGCCGAGGCCCTCGCGCAGGATGCCGCCGCGCGCCGTCTCGAGCACCGCGGCGTCCACCGTCGGGTCGCGCAGCACCATGCGGGCGCTCCACGGCCCGGTCATGTCGCCGCGCATGTACAGCTGCCCGTCGATGTAGATCCCGTCGGTGGTGGTCATGCCGACCCGCGCGCCGGTCATCTTGAGGATGTGCGCGACCATGCGCGCGGTGGTGGTCTTGCCGTTGGTCCCGGTGATCGCGATGACCGGTATCCGGGCGGGCGTGCCGGGCGGGAACAGCAGGTCGATCACGTGCCGGGCCACGTTGCGCGGCTGGCCCTCGCTCGGCTGGAGGTGCATGCGGAAGCCGGGCCCGGCGTTCACCTCCACGATCCCGCCGCCCACCTCGCGCAGCGGCTGGCTGATGTCGGGCGTGATGATGTCGATGCCCGCCACGTCGAGCCCGATCACCATAGCCGCCCGGCGCGCCAGCTCGCGCGTCTCGTAGTGGATCTCGGCCGTGCGGTCGATCGCCGTCCCGCCGGTGCTGAGGTTGGCGGTCGACGCCAGGTAGAAGACCTCGCCCTTCGGCAGCACCGTCTCGAGCGTGTAGCCGGCGCGCTCGAGCAGCAGCTCGGTCTGGTGCGTCACCCGGATGCGGGTCAGCACCTTCTCGTGGCCGAAGCCGCGGCGCGGGTCGGCGTTCACGATCTCGATCAGCTCGCCGATCGTGTGCACGCCGTCCCCGACCACGTGGGCCGGGACGCGCTCGGCCACCGCGACCACCTCGCCGCCGATCACCAGCGCGCGGTAGTCCTTCCCGGCGAGGAAGGTCTCCACGAGCACGCTGCGGGCGTACTCGCTGGCCACCTCGTAGCCGCGCCGCACCTCCTCGGGCGTGCGCAGGTTGAGCGAGATCCCGCGCCCGTGGCTCACGTCCAGCGGCTTGGTCACCAGCGGGTAGCCGAGCCGCTCGGCGGCCTCGACGGCCTCGTCGGCGCTGCGCACCAGGATGTGGCGCGGGGTGGGGATGCCCGCGTCGCTCAGCAGCCGGATCGTCAGCTCCTTGTCGCTGGCGGTCTCCACCGCGATATGGCTGGTCTTGCTGGTCACGCTGGCGCGGATGCGCTGCTGGTACTTGCCGTAGCCGAGCTGCACCAGGCTGTGCTCGTCGAGCCGGATGGCCGGGATGCCGCGCCGGCGGGCCTCGGCCACCAGCGCCGAGGTGGTCGGGCCCAGCACGATATCCTGCGCCCGGGCGATCAGCGCGTCGCGCTCGCGCACGAAGTCGAACGCCGCCAGCTCCTCGGGGGGCAGCGCGCTCGGCAGCTCGGGCGGCAGCAGCGAGCGCACCAGCCGCATCGCCAGCTCGCCGGCCTCCAGGCCGACCTGCTCCTCGATGAAGGAGTAGATGACGTGGTACACGCCCGGCTGGCCCGGCACCGAGCGGGTCTTGCCGTAGGTCACCTCGGTGCCGGCCAGGCACTGGATCTCGAGCGCCACGTGCTCGATCACGTGGCCCATCCAGGTGCCGCGGGTTCCATCGTCGTTCTCGTCCGAGAGGCGCCGCACGAATCCGCCCGGCGTCCCGTACGAGCAGCCGTGCTCGGCGAGCGTCGGCATCAGCTCGAGCAGGCGCTCGTTGAAGCCGGGGATGCGGGCGGACGGCCACTCCTCGAGCTCCTCCAGGTCGAGGGTGATCCGGATCACCGGGTTGTAGCCGTAGGGGCTCGGGCCGCGGTAGACGCGAGTCTCAACCACGCGCATACGTGTCCTCCTGGCATTCTGAGCGAGGGAACGCGGGAACGTGGGATGCGGGAACGAAGGGACGTGGGAGCGTAGAACGTGGAGCGTGGGAGCGTAGAGTGTGGAAATGCGGGAGCGTGGAGCGCGGGGACGTGGGCGTGTGGCATGTGGGAGCGTGCGACACGTTAGATCCCCTCTCCCCACACATACCCGGTCTCCGGGAAGGGCGCGGTCTCCTTCGGCAGATGCGGCGCGCGGTTGGGGATGTCGTAGTGGTAGCCGGCGGAGAGCACGTGGATGCGCATGTCGAAGATCGCCAGCGGCGCGTGGTCCGGCACGTTGTGGATGTCGGTGTAGGTGATGTGCGCGCCGTCCACGATCAGGACCGAGCCCCGCCCGAGCACGGTCATCCAGCCGCTGGCCTCGATCTCGGCCGCCGTGTCCTCGTCGAGCCCGATGCCCAGCAGCTCCGGGTTATGCGCGATCGCGGTCATCAGCCGGCCGGCCCGCCCGCGCGCGCCGAAGTGCTGGTCCACCACCACGCCGCGGATCAGGCCCAGGCCCGGCCCGAAGTGCATCATCGCCTTGCGCGGCGGGATGCCGCTGGCGCCGTAGGCCATCATATGGTCGGCGACCACCGAGGCGCCGGCGCTCGTGCCGGCCACCACCGCGCCCGCCCGGTGGCGCTGGCGGATCAGCTCGGCGATCGGCGTCCCGCCTAGCATCGCCGTGAGCTTCAGCTGGTCGCCGCCGGTGATAAAGATCCCGGTTGCGGCCGCCAGCTGGGCGCGCGGCTCCTCGTGGAGCGCCTGGGCCCGGTCGCCGACGCGCAGCACGTCCACGTGGCCGGCGCCGAGCGCTGTGAAGAGCGCCTGGTAGCGCTGGCCCACCAGATCCTGGAACGACGAGGCCGTCGCCAGGATGGCGATGCGCCCGGCGGCGCCGCCGGCCAGCTGCACGAAGCGGGAGAGGATCACCTTGCTGCCGACCTTGTCCTCCGCGCCGCCGATCAGAAGAAGCGTTCCCTGGCTGCTCACATCACCCCGCTGGCGCTCCACACCGCCCATCCGGAAGGCCCGCTGGCGCCTGCCGCCGGGGTGGGGTGTGGGGAGGGCGCCGCTTCGCCGGCCCTCCAGCTCCGAAGCCCTGCCCTGCGCGCGGCGAGAGGCGCGCAGTGCCGGCATTATACATGAATGATGCCGGCGCCGGGCGGCCCGCGCGCCCCTCCGCCGGGCGGCTGCGGGCGGGCGACGAATCGTTTGACAGAGAGGGGCAAGATCGCTATAATGCTCTGGTGCGCCGAGGTGGCGGAACTGGCAGACGCGCACGTTTGAGGGGCGTGTGGAGCAATCCATAAGGGTTCGAGTCCCTTCCTCGGCACCACAGGGCGATTAGCTCAGTTGGTAGAGCACCTCGCTTACACCGAGGTTGTCGGCGGTTCGAGTCCGTCATCGCCCACCAGGGCAGAGAGGACAAGGCAAAAGTCAAAAAGAGCCAGCGCAGCGTTCGCTTCCTGCCTTTTTACTTTTACCTTTTGTCAGGTCCGCGCCAGGGTAGCTCAGCTGGTAGAGCGCGTGTCTGAAAAACACGAGGTCACCGGATCGTACCCGGTCCCTGGCACCACAGCAAAATGCGGTATCCCATACTCGGGATACCGCATTTTCTGTTGGCAGGTCGCTGCGCTACTCGTAGCGGCCGGGGCTCTTGATGCTGCAGCGTAGCGCGGGCGAGACGACGATGCGGCGCATCTCCTCGTTGTCACGGGGCATCACCGATGGTCCCACTCGCCGTGCATCTCGCTGGTGGATGCCTCCGCGCCGACGCCGCGCCCGCCGCGCGTGCCCGTAACGGTGATCGCCGGGGGTGACCTGCCGACGGGCGCGGGCGCTGTCAAATGCGGGGAGAGCGGGAGCGACGAGATCTT
>CALJIC010000270.1 GCA_937974195.1 uncultured Roseiflexaceae bacterium
CAACTACGCTCAGCGTAGCGGTCGCGCCGGACGCTCCGGCCAGCCCGCCTTCGTCGCCACCTATTGCTCGGTGGGCAGCGGCCACGACCAGTATTTCTTCCGCAAGCCAGAGCGTATGGTCTCCGGCCAGGTCGTGCCGCCACGGCTCGATCTCGCCAACCCCGACCTGATCCAGGCCCACGTCCACGCGGTTTGGCTCGCCATGGCTGGCCTGCCCCTCGGTCGATCGATGCTCGATCTGCTCGATAACGCCGACTCGGCTGGGAACTACCCGCTGCGCCCGCATATTGCCCAGGCCATCCAGCTCCCTCCTGAGCGCCGCCAGGCATGTCTCGCCGCCTGTCAGGCGATGCTGGCCGCGACACCAGCCTTCGAGCAGGCGGCCTGGTATCACGAGGGGTGGCTCACCCAAGTCATCGACGGCGCTGCTGCGGCCTTCGACCGAGCCTGCGACCGCTGGCGCGAGCTCTATACCGCGGCCGAGCGCCAACTCCAGCAGGCCCGCGCCGACGTCGACCGGCGCTATATCGACCGCACCTCCCGCGACGACTTGGACGACGCCCGGCGGCGTGAGCTGGAAGCGCTGCGCCAGAAGGATCTGCTCTGCAACACCGGCCAGAGCGGCGAGACCGATTTTTACCCCTACCGCTACTTCGCGAGCGAGGGCTTCCTGCCGGGCTACAACTTCCCGCGCCTGCCGATTCGGGCCTTCCTGCCAACCAGCCGCGAGGAGGGAAGCTTTATCGCCCGGCCGCGCTTCCTGGCCCTGAGCGAGTTTGGCCCGCGTAATGTGATCTACCACGAGGGGCGTAAGTATCGGGTGACCCGCGCTGTCATCCCGCCGGGTGGGATCGAGTCTCGTCTGCGCACCGCCAAGCTCTGTCACGTCTGTGGCTACATCCACGACGGTCCGGCTGTCCACGATACGAACCGCTGCGCCCACTGCCACACGCTGCTCGACGCGGATAACAGCCTCACCACCGATCGCATCTTCGAGATGGGCACGGTGGCGACCCAGCGTATCGAGCGCATCACCAGCGATGAGGAGGAGCGGGTTCGCCAGGGTTATCACATCACGACCCATTACCGCTTCGCCCCCGAGGGCAGCGGGCTGCGCCGGGTCACCGTCACCGCGCGTTCGGCCTCCGGCGATCCGCTGCTTGAGCTGACCTACGCGCAGACTGCGACACTCTGGCGGGTTAACCATCGCTGGCGCCGGGCGAGTAGCGACGGTTTTACGATCGACCTGAAGCGTGGTACTTGGGGGAAGCGCCCCGGCGACGAGGGCGATAGTGCGCTCGACCCGACCGCCGAGCAGTTTATCGGCGGGCTGCGGGTGATGGTGCAGGATACCCGGAACCTGCTGCTCGTCCGCTGGCTTGCGGACGCCGACGAGGCGCGCCTCGCCAGCCTGCAGTACGCGCTGCGGCGCGGGATCGAGACGGTGTTCCAGGTCGAGGAGCAGGAGTTGGCCTCGGAGCGCATCGGTGATGGGGCGCAGCGACGGCTGCTCTTCTGGGAGGCCGCTGAGGGCGGCGCTGGTGTGCTGGCCCGCCTTGTCGATGATCCCGATGCGTTGTCCCGCGTGGCCCTTGCCGCGCTTGAGCTCTGCCACCTCGACCCCGCCAGCGGCGAGGAGCGCCACGACGAGGCTAAGGAGTGCGGCCGGGCCTGCTACCGCTGCCTGCTCTCCTACACCAACCAGCCCGATCACGCCCTGCTCGACCGGCGCACTGTCTATGAGCCGCTCCTGGCTTTGGCATCCGCCCGCCTCGAGCTCAACGACGGCGCCGGCCCGAAAGCGCCCGCAGGCACCACATCCAACCAGTCGCTCAGCGGGGGCTTCGTTGATGCTGTGCTGGCCGCCCTGCGCGATGCCGGCGGGCGCCTGCCCGATGCGGTTCGGCCGGCCCTCGCGGACTCGCCGCTCCAACCCGATCTCTACTTCAACCTGCCCGGCGGGCCGGTCTGCGTGTTCTGCGATGAGCAACCGCCAAGCCCCGAAACGCTCGACCTACGTGCGGAGTTAGAGGATAGTGGATACCGCGTCCTTAGCGTGAGGGGCGACGATTCCCTTGACGCTATAATAGCCAGGCTGAAGGAGATGCGCTGAGCGCCATCCCGCAGTCTGTAGTGTAGCTATGAAGACCTACGCCCCTGGCTCTCTGGTTCGCTGCCGTGATCGTGAGTGGGTCGTGCTTCCATCGGCCGACGCCGACCTGCTGCTCTTGCGCCCTCTCGGCGGCGCCGACGCTGAGGTGACGGGTATCCATCTACCGCTCAGCCGCGCCCTCGGCATCGACATGGTTGAGCCGGCCAGTTTCCCCCCGCCCGACCCCGCCCTGGCCGGTGATGTCGTCTCGGGCCGGCTGCTGCGCGACGCCACCCGGCTGACTTTTCGCAGCGGCGCCGGGCCGTTCCGCTCCCTCGGCCGGATCAGTGTGCGCCCGCGCCCCTTCCAGATCGTCCCCCTGCTGATGGCTCTGCGCCTCGACCCGGTGCGGCTGCTGATCGCCGACGATGTTGGTATCGGCAAGACTGTCGAGGCGGCGCTTGTCGCCCGCGAGTTGCTCGACCGCGGCGAGGCTCGCCGCCTCGCTGTGCTCTGCCCGCCCCATCTCTGCGAGCAGTGGCAGCGCGAGTTGGCCGATAAGTTCGCCGTGGACGCTGTGGTGGTCCGCTCTGGCACCATCGCCCAACTCGAGCGCGCCCTCCCCCCCGGCGACGTGGGCGTCTTCGAGCATTACCAGGCGATGGTGGTTAGCATCGACTTCGTTAAGTCCGACCGGCGCCGCGACTCGTTCCTACGCGGCTGCCCCGACCTGGTGATCGTCGATGAGGTGCATACCGCCGCCCGGGCCGCTGGCGGCGATGTCGCCCAGCAGCGCCACGAACTGCTGCGCGATCTGGCCGCCGATCAGAGGCGGCATCTGCTGTTGCTCACCGCTACGCCCCACTCCGGCATCGCCGACGCCTTCCGCTCGCTGCTCGAACTCCTCGATCCGGCCTTCGCGCAGATCGACCTGGAGCATCCGAGCGAGCAGGAGCGCCGCCGCCTGGCCCGCCACTTTGTGCAGCGCCGCCGCGCCGATGTGCAGCGCTGGCTCGGCCAGGACGATGTGACGCCCTTCCCCACCCGCGAGCCCCGCGAGGCCACCTACAGCCTGGCTCGCTCCCCCGAGTATCGCAAGCTGTTCGACGATATCTACGCCTTCGCCCGTGAGCTAGTGCGCGACCCGGCCGAGACAACCTGGCGCCAGCGGGTGCGCTACTGGACGGCGCTCGCGCTGCTGCGCTGCGTGATGAGCAGCCCCGCCGCGGCCGAGGCGACCCTGCGCGCGCGGATCGGGCGCCTTGCCAATGCTGAGCAGGGCGCGGATCTCGCCGATGACCGGCACCTGGCGAACTATGTGCTCGATCTGGGCGATAGTGAGGCGCCGCAGGATTTCGAGCCGGCGCCCGTGCTCGAAGAGGGCGAGACGACGCTGCCGCAGGGCGAGCGCCAACGTCTCCAGGGCTTTGTGCGGCGCGCGGCGAAGCTGCGCGGCGAGGGCGACCCCAAGGCTGCCGCCGTGGCCCAGGAGGTCGCCGCTCTGCTCCGCGACGGTTTCCACCCGATCATCTACTGCCGCTACATCGCCACCGCCGACTACCTGGCCGAGGAGCTCGGCCGTAGGCTCAAGCGCGATTTTCCCGGGCTGCATGTGATCAGCGTCACCGGGGCCAGTTCCGAGGATGAGCGCGAGCAGCGCGTGGCCGAGCTGTCCCAGAGCCCGCGTCGCCTGCTCGTGGCCACCGACTGCCTCAGCGAGGGGATCAACCTCCAGGAAGCCTTCGACGCGGTGCTGCACTACGATCTGCCCTGGAACCCCAACCGCCTGGAGCAGCGCGAGGGCCGCGTGGATCGCTACGGCCAGCCCGCGCCGATCGTCCGTACCACGCTGCTGTACGGCGTTGACAACCCGATCGACGACGCTGTGCTGAAGGTGCTGCTGCGCAAGGCCAAGCTCATCCAGCGTGACCTCGGGATCTATGTGCCGCTGCCGGTGGACAGCGAGAGCGTGGTCGAGACGGTGGTCAGGTCGCTGTTCCAGGAGCGGGTCGAGCAGACAAGTTTTCTCGACGACGAGCCGGGCGTAGATGTTGAGGGTATGCACCGCGAGTGGGACCGCGCCGCCGAGCGGGAGAAGGTGAGCCGCTCGCGTTTTGCCCAGCACGCGATCAAGCCGGAAGAGGTGGCCCAGGAGCTCTACGCCAGCGATACGGTGCTGGGCAGCCCCGCCACCGTCGCCGCCTTTGTGCGCGCCGCCTGTGAGCGCCTGGGCGCCCCGCTCCAGCAGCGCAAGGGCGCCTGGCTGCTCCCGCTCGCCGATCTGCCGGCTGTGGTGCGTGAGCAAGCCGGGACGGCCTTCGCTCCGCGCCCCGGTGCCGCCCCGCCGGCCGAGGTGCTGGTAACATTCGAGCCGCCCGCGCCCGAGGGCGTACACCTGCTTGGCCGAACCCATCCGCTCACCGAGCGCCTCGCCGAGCACCTGCTCGACCTCGGCCTCGACGGGAGCGATCCGCTGGTGGTGAGCCGCTGCGGCGCGATGCGTACCGCACAGGTGAGCCGCCGCACTACACTGCTGCTCCTACGCCTGCGCCTGCTGATCGAGGTCGCCGGCCAGAGCGCGCCGACTCTCGCCGAGGAGCTGATCGTCGCTGGCTTCGAGGGTCGCCCCGGCAGCCTCACCTGGCTCGACGAGGCCACTGCCCGCGAGTTGTTCGATCTGGCTCAGCCCGCCGGGAACCTGGCGCCCGAGCAGCGCGACGAGACGCTGCGCCAGACCCTCAACTGGCTGCCCGATCTAGAGCCTGAGCTGAACGTCATCGCCCAGGCCCGCGCCGTGGCCCTGCTCGAGTCGCATCGCCGGGTGCGCCAGACCACCCACACCGGGCGTGTGAACGTCCGGCCCAACCTGCCCCTGGATCTACTCGGCGTCTATGTGCTGCTGCCCGTGCCGAAAGGCGTCGTGGGGTAGCGCTGCTTGATAGAATAGATACTGCTATGTCCTTCACTACCATCGTCTCCGAAGGCAACCTCATCCCCGCCGACCTGCTGGCGCAGATCGCTGCCGGCGAGGCCGAGGGCTAGCAGCCCGCCGACTTTGGCTTTGAGAAGTCGCGCCGTCTCTCCGATGAGATCGCCGCCGCCTGGGCCGATGTGAAGGTCTATTGGGAGGCGTTTCAGCGCTCGCTGCGCCGCCTGCGCGACGACGATCCCGCTACCAGCGTGACCCGCGAGCGCTGGATCGTGCCCCTGCTGGAGACGCTGGGCTACAAGCTGACCTATCAGCCCTCGGCGGCTGTGGCCGGCGGGCGCACCTATGCGATCTCGCACCGTGCCGGTGAGGGCGAGAGCGCCCCGCCCATCCATATCGAGGGCCTGCGCCGTTCGCTCGACCAGCGCGGCCCCGCCGGGCGCCCGCGCCTCTCGCCCCACGCCCTCGTGCAGGAGTATCTCAACGCCACCGAGCAGCTTTGGGGCATCGTCACTAACGGCGAGCGCCTGCGCCTGCTGCGCGATTCCTCGCGCACTGTGCGCCCGGTCTATGTTGAGTTCGATCTGCGGGGCATGCTCGAGGGCGAGAAGTTTAGCGAGTTCGCTCTGCTCTTCCGCTTGCTCCATCGCACCCGCCTGCCCCAGAGCGCCGACGATGCGCCGCGCTGTCTGCTGGAGCGCTACCATCAGCAGGCGATCGAGGCCGGCGGCCGCGTCCGCGACGGCCTGCGCGACGGTGTGGAGCGCGCTCTGCGCGCCTTGGGCGCCGGCCTGCTCCAGCATCCCGGCAGCCTCGCCCTGCGCGAGCGGGTCGCCAGCGGCCAGCTCGACGCCGCCGGCTACTATCGCCAACTGCTGCGCCTGGTCTACCGCTTGCTCTTCCTGATGGTCGCCGAGGAGCGCGGACTGATCGGGACAAGGCAAACGGAAAAAGGCAAAAGGCCAGACGGCCCGGACGGCGCCGCGGGCGTCGCTCCTGATGAGGCCAGGGCGCTCGCCATCTATTACGGGCACTACAGCGTGAGCCGCCTGCGCCGCCTCGCCGAGCGCTCCGCGGCCGCCACGGCGCGCCACGGCGACCTCTGGCTCGGCCTGCTCGCCACCTTCCGCCTGCTCGAAGACGACGAGGCCGCCCAGGCTCTCGGTGTGGCCGCCCTCGACGGCGACCTCTTCGGCCCCAACGCCATGCCCGACCTCGCGGGCGCGCGGCTCGATAACCTCACGCTGCTGCGGGCTATCCGCGCCCTCTCGCTCTACCGCGACCCCAGGAGCAAAATCCTGCGCCGCGTCAACTACGCCGCCCTCGACGTCGAAGAGCTCGGCAGCGTCTACGAGTCGCTCCTGGATTACCGCCCGCTCGTGAAGGTCGAAGGTGGCCCAAACTCCGGCATTGCTCAATTCGATCTCGTCGCCGGCACCGAGCGCAAGACCACCGGCAGCTACTATACCCGCCCCGAGCTTGTCCACGAGCTGATCAAGAGCGCGCTTGAGCCCGTGCTGGCCGAGCGGATCAAGGAGGCCCAGAGCAGCCCGCGCTGGCGCCGGCCGAGCGCTGATGATCTGCCGGCGCCGGATCGCGCCTTGCCTCCTGAGACGCAGGCGAAGGTGCGGGCCATCCTGGCTCTGCGAGTGGTCGATCCTGCCGCCGGAAGCGGCCATTTCCTCCTGGCCGCCGCCCGGCGCATCGGCCGCGAGCTGGCCCGCGTGCGCGCCGGCGAGGATCAGCCCGCCCCTAGCGAGTTCCGCCGCGCTGTGCGCGATGTGATCGCGCGCTGCATCTACGCCGTGGACCATAACCCGCTGGCGGTCGATCTCTGTAAGGTGGCGCTCTGGCTGGAGAGCCTTGAGCCCGGCAAGCCGCTCTCCTTCCTCGATAGCAAGGTGCGCTGGGGCAACAGCCTCGTCGGCGCCACCCGCGAGCTGGTGGCCCAGGGCATCCCCGACGGCGCCTACAAGCCGGTGAGCGGCGACGAGAAGGCCGCGGCGAGCGCCTTCCGCAAGCGCAACAAGAAGGAGCGCGAGGCGAAGCTGAGCGGCCAGATGAGCCTCGGCCTGGAGTTCGGTGCGGCCGAGGGCGCGGCCTCGCCCAGCGCCGCCGCCCGCGCTCTCAACGCCATGCCCGACGATAGCGTGGCCGCTGTGCGCCAGAAGGCCCGCCGCTACGAGGAGCTGCGCGCCAACGAGTATAGCGACATGGTGCGCTTCAACCTCTGGACGGCCGCCTTCTTCACGCCGCTGCGCGACGCCGGCGATGTGGCTGTGCCCACCAGCGCCGCCCTCGACGAGTGGGAGGAGCGCCCCTCGCACTACAACCTGATGGTCGCGCGCGCCTTCGAGCTGGCCCAGGAAGTTGGCTTCTTCCACTGGGAGCTTGAGTTCCCCGAGGTCTTCCCCGAGGGTGAGGAGAGCGGCTTCGATGTGGTGCTCGGCAACCCGCCGTGGGAGCGGATCAAGCTCCAGGAGCAGGAGCATTTTGTCGATGAGCCCGAGATCGTAAATGCTCCCAACAAGGCCGCCCGCGAGAAGCTGATCGCCGCCTGGCGCAACGGCGACGAGCGCCAACGCGCCCGCATCGCGCAGTTCGACGCCGCCAAGTATCGCGCCGAGGCCGAGAGCCGCTTCGTGCGCGCCTCCGAGCGTTTCCCCCTGACCGCCGTCGGTGATGTGAACACCTACGCGCTTTTCTCGGAGCTTTCGCGCAACCTGCTCGCGCCGGCAGGTAGAGCAGGGATTATTGTGCCCACCGGCATCGCGACGGACGACAGCACCAAAGCCTTCTTCGGCGCGTTGAGCAGCGAGCGCCGCTTGATCAGCTTGTACGATTTCGAGAATCGCGAGAAGATTTTCGCCGATGTTGATAGCCGCTACAAGTTTTCTCTGCTCACTATCGGTGCCACCCGCGGCCCGGCCCGCATGCTCTTCTTCGCCACGAATACGGCCCATCTCGCCGACGAGCAACGAGCCTTCACGCTCACGCCGGAGGAGATCGCGCTGATCAACCCGAACACCCGCACCGCGCCGGTCTTCCGCACCGCGCAAGATGCCGAACTGACGAAGAAGATTTATCGGCTGGTCCCGGTGCTGGTGAATGAGCAGACGGGCGCAAATCCCTGGGGCGTGTCCTTCCTTCGCATGTTGGACATGTCCAACGACAGCCATCTGTTTCAGAGTGCGCCAGGGCCAGGACTGCTGCCGCTGTACGAGGCCAAGCTGCTCCACCAGTTCACCCATCGCTGGGCCACCTATGAAGGTGAGGCGGCCCGTGACCTCACATCGGAAGAGCTTGCCAATCCGTCGTGCAGCGTTACGCCGCGCTACTATGTGCCTGCGGATGCCGTAAACGAACGCCTAGCTAGGCGTTGGGATCGGGGTTGGCTTTTGAGCTTCCGTGATATTGCTCGTTCGACTGACGAGCGTACCGCAATCTTTAGCCTGCTACCGCGGGTGGCGGTTAACCACAAAGCGCCGCTGTTGTTTGTTGAGC
>CALJIC010000271.1 GCA_937974195.1 uncultured Roseiflexaceae bacterium
GAACTCGGCGTAGATCGCCGGCTCCTGCCGGAAGGTCTTGGCCACGCCGATGCCGCTCACCGTCTCCTGGATGTGGCTGTTGACGACGGCGTTCATGCGCCGCGAGCGGGTGATCGTGGTGCGCGCGATGGCGCGGAACCCCAGCGCCGCGCCGATCACGAACGGCGCCAGCGCGAGCAGGATCAGCGTCAGCTGCACGCTCACGGTCAGCAGGTAGCCGATCAGCAGCACCACCAGCAGCAGCCGGCTCAGCAGGTCCATGGTGAGCGTCATCACGCTCGAGAAGGCCTGCGTGTCCGAGGTGACCCGGCTGACGATCTTGCCCGAGGCGAACTGGTCGTAGAACGACATGTCGCGCCGCACGACGGCGTCGAAGGCGTCCTCGCGCAGCTTCAGCACCACGTCGCCCACCGCCTGCGAGGCGAGCGTCTGGCGCACGGCGTTGAAGACCCACGAGAGCGACGCGAACAGCGCCAGCAGGCCGGCGTACATCACGATCCGCCCCATCGACGGGTCGATCTGGATGGCGTCGATGCCGCGCGAGATCACGATCGGCAGCGCCGTGTCGAGCCCGGCGGTGAACAGGATCGCCGCCGAGGCGATGATCATCTTGCGCCCCTGCGGGCGGAAGTAGCCGAGGATGCGCCGGACGAGCTCGCCGTCGCTGTACTTGCGGTCATACGCCTCGGCGTCGAGACCGTCCATAAGGAAACCCATGATCCTGTGCTCCTCTATAGGCTCTGCGGTGCCACTGTTCCCCTGGCTCCGGACTCATCTGACCCGACGACGAGGTGACCAGGTGACCAGGTGACCAGGTGACCAGGTGACCCGGTGACCAGGTGACGGGGTGACACACTATCCAGATGGTTCGTGGCGCAGCACGGGTTCCTGGCGTCCAAACGTCACCCCGTCACCCCCTCACCCTGTCACCCCGTCACCGAGTCACGCCGCCTTGAGCGTCTCCTCCTCCGTCTCCAGCGGCGGCAGGTTCGCGTCGTAGCGAGCGAAGATCCGGCGGTAGAGCACCGAGCGCCGCAGCAGCTCGTCGTGCGTGCCGGAGGCCACCAGGCGGCCCTGGTCGAGCACCAGGATCAGGTCGGCCCAGCGGATCTGCGAGAGCCGGTGGGTGATCAGCAGCGTCGTGCGGCCCTCCTGCATGTTGCGGATCGCGCGCTGGATCTGGTCCTCGGTGGCGCTGTCGATCGCGCTGGTCGAGTCGTCCAGGATCAGGATGCGCGGGTCGCTGAGGAACGCCCGCGCGAGCGCGATCCGCTGCCGCTGCCCGCCGGAGAGGGTCATGCCGCGCTCGCCGACCACCGTATCGTAGCCGTCCGGGAAGGAGACGATGAAGTCGTGCGCCTGGGCGGCCTTGGCGGCGGCCTCGACCTCCTCGCGGGTGGCGTCCGGCCGGCCGAAGGCGATGTTCTCGGCGATGCTGCGCGAGAACAGGAACACGTCCTGCTCGATCTTGCCGATCTGGCTGCGCAGCGAGTCGAGGTCCCACTCGCGCACGTCGACGCCGTCGATCAGCACCCGCCCCGCGGTGACGTCGTAGGTGCGGTTGACCAGCTGGGTGAGCGCGCTCTTGCCCGAGCCGGTCTGCCCGACGATCGCCACGGTCTGGCCGGGGCGGATGTGGAACGAGATGTCCTGGAGCACCAGCGGCCGGGCCACCGGGGCCGCCTCCGTGCCCTCGCCGTACCCGAAGCTCACCCCCTCGAAGGTGATCTCGCCGCGGATCGGGGCGCGGTGGCCGCCGCTGTTCTGGTCCACGTCGGTCTCGGCCTCGATGATCCTGAGGATGCGCCCGGCGCTCGAGATGCCGCTCTGCACCAGCGAGAGCGCGAAGATCGAGATGAAGGTCGGGAAGCGCAGGATCGCCACCAGGCCCATCACCGAGATGACCTGCCCCAGGCCGGCGCGGCCCTGCTGGTAGAGCCAGAGCGCGTGCAGGAAGGTGAGCCCGACCGCCAGGCCGTACACCAGCAGCGGCAGGTAGCGCGCCTCGGTGCGCCCCTGCTGCACGAACAGGTCGCGGTAGGCGCGGGCGTTGCGCCGGAAGCGGGTGCGCTCGAACATCTCGCGGGCGGTGGCCTTGACCACCTCGATGCCGGAGAGCGTCTCCTCGAGCCCGGCGTTCATCACGCCGAACTGCGCCCGCTGCTTGTCGATGATCGGCCGCAGGCGGCGCATGTAGCGCTTGCCGAGCACCAGGTAGATGGCGACGAACGTGAGCGGCACCAGCGCCAGCTCGGCCTTGACGCTGATGATGTAGCTGATCGGCACGATGATGCCCAGCAGCATCTCGAACATGAGCGTCCCGCCGGGGACGATCATGTTGCTGAGCTGGTTGGTGTCATCCGTGGCGCGGGCCATGATGTCGCCGGTGCGCTGCCGGTCGTGGAAGGCCTTGCTCTTGCCGAGCAGGCTGGCGTACAGCTCCTGGCGCGCGTCGGCCTCGAAGCGCGCCGCGATGCTCTCGGCGGCGATGTTGCCGGTGAGCATGAACAGGCCGTCCAGCAGCAGCATGGCGAAGATCGTCAGCGCGATGCCGAGCACGGCGCCGCCCTCAGCGCTCAGAGCCACCTCGGCCGCCTGCCCGATCAGCAGCTGCGCCCGCGAGTAGACCAGCCAGGCGCCGATGAAGCATGCGACGGTGACGACGGCGAACAGGCGGTAGCGCCACACATGCGAGACGATCCAGCGCAGCGGCGAGCGCCGGTCGTACACGTAGGCATCCTGAACGGTGAACTCGCTCATCTGGGACACGCAGACCTCCCTTCGCGGGCACAAAAAAGAAAACTGCGGGCGATCTCGCACCCGCAGTCTCGCAGCCTTCGCGCAACGCGCGTCACTCCGGTGGACTCCAGGGCGCACTGGCCGGCGGCGAGACTCGCTCGCGCGCTCGGCGGGTGGTGATATGGCGGAAAGCAACCATCGGATTGTACCCTGGGGATGTGACAGCTACGGTCAATGCTGAGGGAGGAGTATAGCACATCTCGCGGCGCGCGCAGATCGGTCTTGAGGTGGACTCTGCCCCTGAGCCGCTGCGTTGCGTGAACATAGGCCCGCTGTTATACTGTAGCCTCTCAGCGCGCCTGCTGCGCCGGCGCTCGCGAACCCACTACGCTCCTGCTAAGCTGCGGAGGCTGAGATGGACGTGACCGAGCAGGAGACTGCAGGGCTGCTTCAGGCTGCGTCGCCGCTCGACGCGACAGGGGCCGAACCGCCGCTGATGGTCTGGGTCACCGATCCGGGCGGCGCGTGCACGTTTCGGAGCCAGTCGTGGTACGACTTCACCGGGCAGCCCGCCGGCGGCGGGCTCGGCCTCGGCTGGCTCAAGGCGCTCCTCCCCGACGACCGCGCGCCGGCCGAGGCGAAGTTCCTCGACGCCAACCGGCGGCGCGTCCCCTTCCGGATCGACTGCCGCATCCGCCGCAGCGACGGCGTCTACCGCTGGGCGATCGACTCCGGCGCGCCGCGCTTCGGGCCGCAGGGCGAGTTCCTGGGCTACATCGGCGCGGTGATCGACATCAGCGAGCGCAAGCAGGCCGAGGAGGCCCTCAGGCGCTCCGAGGCCAAGTTCGCCACCGCCTTCAACGCCGGCCCGATCCTGCTGACCATGACCCGCCTGGCCGACGGGCGGTTCGTCGAGGTCAACGAGAGCTTCCTCAACACCACCGGCTTCACCCGCGACGAGGTGCTCGGGCGGACCCCGTTCGACCTGAACCTGTGGGTGCAGCCCGCCAAGCGCCTCGAAGGGCTCCAGCGCCTGCACCAGGGCCTATCGGTGCGCGGGTTCGAGTCCGAAATCCGCATGAAGGACGGCACGCTGCGCACCTTCCTGATGTCGGCCGACCTGGTCGATGTGGATGGCGAGACGTGCGTGCTCACGGCGCTCACCGACATCACCGCGCGCAAGCAGGCCGAGGTCATTCTCGAGCGCTACCAGCTGCTCTCCGAGCGCACGCAGGATATCGTGCTCTTCACGCGCGCCGACGGCCAGATCGTCGAGGCGAACCAGGCGGCCGTCGCGGCCTACGGGCACGACCGCGCCACGCTGCTCACCAAGCGCATCCAGGACCTCTACGACGAGGCGGCGCTCCCCGAGGCCGACCCGCAGCTGGCCCTTGCCAACCAGCACGGCGTCCTGTTCGAGACGGTCCACCGCCGCAGTGACGGCTCGACCTTCCCGGTCGAGGTCAGCTCGATCGGCGCGGACCTGGGCGGCGAGCGCATGCTGCTGAGCATCATCCGCGATATCAGCGAGCGCAAGCGGGCGGAGCGGGAGGCGCAGATCGTGGCCGACCTCACGGAGCTGATCCGGCTCACCGAGGACGCCGACGAGCTGCTGTGGCGGGCGGCGCAGGCGGTCGGCGAGCACCTGCAGGCCCAGCGCTGCTTCTTCATCGACATCGACGCCGAGCACGACCGCGCGCTGGTGCACCGCCAGTACTGCCGCGGCGTGCCCCCGGTGCCCCCCGAGGTCCGCATCACGGACTACACGCGGCAGTCGTTCGAAGAGATCGCCGCCGGGCGCACGATCGTCAACTGCGACTCGCAGCGCGACCCGCGCACGGCCGCGGACTACGAGCACATCTACCGGGCATACGGCGCGCGCGCCTACGTGGCGGTGCCGCTGCTGCGCGAGGGGCGCTGGGTGGCCCTGCTGTGGGTCAGCACGAATGAGCCACGCCAGTGGGCGCAGCGCGAGGTGACGCTCGCCGAGGTGGTGGCCGAGCGGGTGTGGATGGCGGTCGAGAAGCTGCGGCTGTACGCGGCCGAGCAGCGGGCGCGCGCGGTGGCCGAGGCGGCGGTGCGCGCCCGCGACCAGTTCCTCCAGGTGGTCTCGCACGAGCTGAAGACGCCGCTGACGACCCTGCTCGGCAACGCCCAGCTGCTGGAGCGCCGCACGGCGCGGGACGGCAGCCTGCCGGAGCGGCACCAGCGCATGCTGCGCACGATCGCCGACCAGGCCGCCCGCCTCAACCAGATGATCTCCTCGCTGCTCGACATCACGCGCTTCGAGAGCGGCCAGGTCGACGTCGTCCACGCGCCGCTCGACCTCGCGGCGCTCGTCCGGCGGGTGGTCGACGACGTGCGCCCCGGGCTCGTCCGGCACCGGATCGAGGTGGAGGCGCCGGCCGAGCTCGCGGTGGTGGGCGACGGCATGCGGCTCGAGCAGGTGTTCCGCAACCTGCTCAGCAACGCGATCAAGTACAGCCCGGCCGGCGGGCGGATCGGGGTGCGGATCGAGCCCCAGGGCGAGCAGGTGGCGGTGCAGGTCGCCGACGAGGGCATGGGCATCCCCGCCGAGGCGCTGCCGCATCTATTTCAGCGCTTCTACCGCGCCAGCCGGCCTGAGATGCAGGGCATCGACGGGACCGGGCTCGGCCTGTACGTCGTCAGGGAGATCGTCGCGCTGCACGGCGGCGTGGTGACGGTCGAGAGCGAGGTGGGCAGGGGCAGCGTGTTCACGGTGCGCCTGCCGCTCCCCCAGGACGCCGCGACGGCGTGAACGCGGAGGCCGTATCTTCCCGTCGGCCGGCAGCGTACCCCGCGCGCCGCTCTCTTGCGCAGAAACACCGCCCGTGCCCGCCGGGAAGATACCCGCAGATCCTTGCGAGGGAAAGTATAGCCTGCTTGCGGGAAATTGTCGTAAAGCAGATGCTAACTGTTCAGACAAGCTTGTAATAACATCCACGCGTGCTAAGTAGAGCGATCCGATTGTTAAGTATGTAAAGACTATATTCAACAATCTATACACTGTAGAGCGGCCATGCTATAATGAAACGCGTTACGCGGTTGCCCTAAGACTGCCCGCGCAGGCGCTCCGCCGGGACGCCCGGTGAGCCCGCGGCCCTCCGAGAATCTGTTTCCTCGCCGCTCTGCGGGGGAACAAAGCGCCCGTGGAGAGCGTCACTCTCCACACCTCCCCGCCAAGGAGGGCGGCCGGCACGACCGCGTACCTCGTTGGCATGACACGGGTCAGGCGGCGGGGCTCAGCCCCACGCCCGCAGTGGTGGACGCATGAAACCCTGGCGGCTCCGCGCGCCATACGTCCCGATTCTGATCGCGGCGCTGATCGCGCTCGCCCTGCTGGCCATCCTGCAGTACCACTGGGTGGGGCAGGTGAGCGCCGCCGAGCGCGAGCGCATGCAGTCGACGCTGCGCGCCAGCGCCGCGCGCTTCAGCGAGGACTTCGACCGCGAGCTGGCGCGGCTCTACCTCAGCTTCCAGATCGACGCCGCGACGCTGCGCGACCGCAACTGGGAGCGCTACGCGCAGCGCTACGACCACTGGGTCACAACGGCGCCCTACCCGAGGCTGGTGGACTCGATCTACCTGGTGCAGATGCGCGACCGCGGCAGCCTGTACCTGGAGCGCTTCAACCCCGAGACCAGGCGCTTCGAGCCGGTGAGCTGGCCCTCGCACATGGCCAAGGTCTGGCAGCGCTTCATGCAGTCCTACCGCAGCGCGACGGTGGAGAACGGGATGCTCGTCATCGCCTCGCCGGAGACGGTGGCCCCCGAGGTGCCGGCGCTGCTCATCCCGGCCACGCGCACCTGGCTGCTCTCGGACCAGCACAGGATCGACTTCGAGGCGCGCTTCCTCTTCGGCGATACGATCATCGCCCCGGCGGACGAGGCCTGCCTGAGCTGCGAGACGCTGCGCGGCGGCGGGACCGGCTTCGCGCATACGATCGTCACGCTGAACCGCGACTACCTGCAGCAGGAGTTCATCCCGAGGCTCGCCGCACGCTACTTCGGCGGCGACACGCCCGACTACCACCTGACGATCGTCGACAAGAGCCGCGCCGACGCAGTCGTGTACCGCTCCGACTCGCAGGCGCCGCTATCGACCGCAGGCGACGCGACCGTCGACCTGCTGAGCGTGCGCCTCGACGAGCTCAACCGCTTCCTGATCGACCCCTCGCTGCGCGCGAGCGACGATGCCGACGAGCGGGCGCCGCTGACGATCGGCATCGTGTCGCGCGGCGGGTCCGAGGCGCAGGAGCCCGTGGGCCAGTGGCAGCTGATCGTCACGCACCGGGCGGGGTCGCTGGACCAGGCGATCGAGGCGCTGCGCGCCCGCAACCTGGTGCTGAGCCTCGGCACGCTGCTGCTGCTCGCCGGCAGCGTGATCCTGATGATCGCGCTGGCGCGCCGGGCGCAGCGGCTGGCCCAGCAGAAGATCGACTTCGTCACGGTCGTCTCGCACGAGCTGCGCACGCCGCTGGCGGTGATCTGCGCAGCGGGCGAGAACCTGGCCGACGGGGTGATCCAGGAGCCGGAGCACGCCCGCCGCTACGGCGCCGTGATCCGCGGCGAGGGCCGCCGCCTCACCGAGATGGTCGAGCAGGTGCTGGAGTTCGCCGAGATCCAGAGCGGCCGCAAGTCGTACGACATGGCGGCCGCCGACGTGGCCGACCTGGTGCAGCGCGCGATCTCGGCCTGCGACCTCCAGCTCACCGCCGCGGGCGCCCAGGTGGTCACGCGGCTGGCGCCGGACCTGCCGCCGGTGTTCGGCGACGCCCGGGCGCTGCACAAGGCGATCCAGAACCTGATCAGCAACGCTGTGAAGTACGGCGGCGAGCGGCCGTGGATCGAGGTGCGGGCGGCGTGCGTCGGCGGGCCGCGCGGCCCCGAGGTGCAGATCGCCGTCGCCGACCGCGGCATGGGCATTCCGCCGGAGGACCTGCCGCACATCTTCGAGCCGTTCTACCGCGGCCGCGAGGCGATGACGGCGCAGATCCAGGGCAGCGGCCTCGGGCTCGGGCTCGTGCGGCACATCATCCAGGCCCACGGCGGGCGCGTCGGCGTCGAGAGCGCGCCCGGCCGCGGGAGCGTGTTCTCGCTGTACCTGCCGGCGATGCGGGACCAGGCGGGCGCCACCCAGCCGAGCGCCGGCGCCCAGCAGCGCGCAGGGGCACGCCACGGGCGCGCCCCGACGTGACGCCGCGGAGACGGAGGATCGAAGCGATGTCGCCCTCGCTCCACCGCTGCGCCACTCCTCAACGTCATAGCTGAAGCGGTGGCCTCGCGCCGCCCTGTTGCAGAAGAAACATCCGTGGAAGGCCTCACGCCCCTCATCGCTTTAGGAAGCGGGCGGGCCGACCGCGTCAACGTGGGACACAGTCATGAGCAAGCGCATCCTGCTGATCGAGGACGAGCCCGGCCTGGTGCTGACGCTGAGCGACCGGCTGCGGAGCGAGGGGTACGCCGTCGAGGTCGCTTCCGACGGCGAGACAGGGCAGGCGCGCGCGGCCGGCGAAGCCTTCGACCTGATCATCCTCGACGTGATGCTGCCGCGCAAGAACGGCTTCGACGTCTGCCGCGACCTGCGCCAGCAGGGGGTGCAGGTCCCGATGATCATGCTCACCGCGCGCAGCCAGGTGGTGGACAAGGTGGTCGGCCTGAAGCTCGGCGCGGACGACTACCTCACCAAGCCGTTCGAGATGATCGAGCTGCTGGCGCGCGTCGAGGCCCTGCTGCGCCGCGTGCCGGCGCCGCCCCCGCCGTCCGCGGAGGTGTACCAGTTCGGCCAGGTGAAGGTGGACTTCCGGCGCGCGGAGGTGCAGCGCGTCGGCGTCGGCCCGGTCGAGCTCTCGGCGCTCGAGTTCCGCCTGCTGCGCTACTTCATCGACCACCGCGGCGCCACGCTCTCGCGCGATGAGCTGCTGAACAACGTCTGGGGCTACAACTCGCTGGCCTCGACGCGCACGGTGGATGTGCACGTGGCGTGGCTGCGCCAGAAGCTCGAGCCAAACCCGCGCTACCCCCAGTTCATCCTCACTGTCCACGGCTTCGGCTACAAGTTCGTGGGCTAGGGCCCGCGTTATCAAACTGAAATCAATCTGAACAAGAACTCATCGCCCGCGCACTAGCAAACACCCCGCACTTGGTGTATAGTTTGTATACACTTTTATCGAACATCGAGCAACGGTAGAGGCATCCACCGTCGGTGGGGCTCAAGGCGGGCAGCCTCAGGAACACGACAGCCCGGCGGCGGCGCAGCCACCAGAGGACGTCGCGCTCCTTCACCGCGGTTTAAGCTACCGGGCCTCGCCTCAGAGGCCAGCGCCGCCCACGCAGGAGACTGCGTGCCCCGCGCACTGCCGAATAT
This sequence comes from uncultured Roseiflexaceae bacterium, assembly GCA_937974195.1. Lineage (GTDB taxonomy): Bacteria > Chloroflexota > Chloroflexia > Chloroflexales > Roseiflexaceae > CALJIC01. Next base: position 9,127 of record CALJIC010000271.1, read on the forward strand.
CGCAAACACATCGAGGCGCAGCTGTGGCAGGCAGCGGACCGAGAAGCACACGGCACGAGCCAGGGCTGCCGCAGGTGCTCCACGAGGCGCATACGATCGTCGCGGAGCAGCTGAAGCGGCTGCGCGACCTGGCGGAGGGCGCGCGGCGCGAGGGCGAGCTGCTCAGCACCACCCTGCGCCAGGTCGAGCGGCAGCTGGACGAGGCGCTGCTCCAGCACCGCACCGCCGTCGAGCGCCGCCAGCCCGGCGCAGCGCTCCTCGGGCAGCGGGTGGCCGAGCTGCGCGACCGCAGCGAGGAGCTGGGGAGCGCGCTGGCCGCGAACCGGCACGCGCTGCGCCAGCTCGAGCAGCTGATACGCCAGATCGAGATGAGCAGCGCCGCGCTCACCGATGTGGACGGCGGGGTGGCCGATGACCCGTGGGCGCTGGCGCTGCGGGCGCAGGTGATCCACGGCCGCGAGGAGGAGCGGGTGCGCCTGGCGCGCGAGGTCCACGACGGGCCGGCCCAGGTGCTCGCCAACGCGCAGATGCTGCTGGAGACCTGCTACTCGCTGGCCCAGCAGACCGGCCACGAGCGGCTGGTGCTGATGCTGGACCGCATGCGGCAGGCGACGCGCGAGGGGCTGCAGGAGGTGCGGCGCTTCATCGCCGACCTGCGGCCAGGCGATGTCGCCGAGCGCGGGCTGGTGGAGGCGCTGCGCGAGTACCTGCGCGGCTACAACAACGCCTACAACGCGCAGGCGACGCTGGACGCCGAGCCGATCGGGCGGCTGCCGAGCGAGGTCGAGATCGTCCTGTACCGCATCGTGCAGGAGGCGCTGCAGAACGCGCACAAGTACGCGCGCGGCGCGCGGGTGATGGTCCGGCTCACGCGGCAGCCAGGGAGAATCGTCCTCGCAGTACGTGATGACGGGCCGGGCTTCGACCCGCACGAGGTCGCGCGGCGCGCCGGCCGCAGCAACTGGGGGCTGACGAGCATGCGCGAGCGGGCCGAGCTGATAGGCGCGCGCTTCACCGTCGCGTCACGGCCGGGGCACGGCACAGAGGTGTTGGTGACGCTGCCCACCGAGTAACGGGCAGCCACGAGCGAGGGCGCTGGAAAGCCAGCGATTCAGGTGACGGGCATGGACCAGAAAATACGAGTGCTGATCATTGATGACCACCCGCTGTTCCGGCAGGGGATCCGCTGGAGCCTCGACGAGGCCGGCGACATGGAGGTCATCGGCGAGGCCGAGAACGGGCAGGAGGCGATCAAGCTCGCCGAGCGGCTGCTGCCGGACGTCGTGCTGGTGGACATCAACCTGCCGGGCCTCAACGGCCTCGAGGTGGCGCGCGTGATCAAGCGGCGCGACCCGCGCATCGGCATGATCGTCCTGAGCGTCTACGAGGACGACGACCAGCTCTTCCAGGCGATCAAGGTCGGCGCCGCGGCCTACTCCTCCAAGGATGTGCACCCGCGCGACCTGGTGCGCATGATCCGCGAGGTCTCGCGCGGCAAGTATCTGATCAACGAGAGCGTGCTCGCCAAACCGCACGTGGCGACGCGCGTGCTGCGCCAGTTCCGCGAGCTGGCGGCCACGGAGGACGAGCGCACCAGCGCGCTGTTTGCGCCGCTCACCTCACGCGAGATCGAGATCCTGGACTGCATCGCGCGCGGCCTCTCGAACAAGGAGATCGCCAACGAGCTGTCGATCAGCGGCCAGACGGTGAAGAACCACATCACCTCGATCCTGTCCAAGCTGCAGGTGAACGACCGCACGATGGCGGTCATCTACGCGATCCAGCGCGGCTGGATCAAGATGGGCTACGAGGGCAACGGGTCGCACCAGAGCCAGGACGTCTCCAGCTCCAGCCTCGCGCGCGGCAGGTAGCCCGCCACCATCAAGCCTCGCTCGAAACAACAGCCCTGCCGGATGCGGCGGGGCTGTTCGCTTGCGCCCGCCACACCCCACGGCGCGATCCCCATCCCCTTCACTAGCCGAAAGACGGGTCACCGGCGCCCGGTTGGTCGGTAGACTGACACTGCCGCAGGAGAGCCTGGAGGGCCTGTGCTCCGCCGGCCCACGCAGCGTGGCTGGGCAGAGCGGCGGAGAGCGGGAGGCACACGCCTCGCGGGTGCCCCCGGCGTGCAGAGGACACCCGGCCGCCCCGCATCACACCTTCACTTTCCTCGCCGCAGAGCGGAAGGCGCAGAGCGAAGCCGCCGCACCACGCGTGCGAATCGCCAGAGGAGCATCCCAATGACAACGATCGAGCTAGACCAGGTCAAGCTGGAGGCATTCGCCGAGCGCATGCTCGGCATCCAGAACGACGGCGCGCTGGCGCTGATGATCGGCATCGGCCTCCGCACCGGGCTGCTGGACAAGATGGCGCAGCTTCCGCCCGCCACCAGCGCGGAGATCGCGGCCGCCACGCGCCTGCGCGAGCGCTACGTGCGCGAGTGGCTCGCGGCGCTCGTCACCGGGGGCATCATCGAGTACAACCCGGACGACAGGACCTACGCGCTGCCCCCGGAGCACGCCGCCTGGCTCACGCGGGCGGCCTCGCCGAACAACCTGGCGGCGCAGTTCATCCCGCCGCTCGGCTCGGTCGAGGACGGGATCGTGGCGGCCTTCCGCAGCGGCGGGCTGCACCACCACGAGTACCCGCGCTCCCACGAGGTGATGGCCGAGGACAAGCGTCACTGACACCCTGCGCCCTCTACTGGCGCAGATACCAGCGCTCGATCGTGCCGAGGTACTGCGGCGTGTTGAGGTTCACCGGGCCGTCCAGCGTGGTGACCTGCTCGGCGAGCGCCACCGGGAGCCGGTCCGCCCACAGGAACAGGTAGGGCTTAAGCTCGGCCACCCGCGCCTGGGCCAGCTGAATGGCGCGCAGGCGCTCCTCGGGGTCGTACAGCTGGCGGGCCGCCGCCGACTGGTTGTCGTAGGCCGGGTCGCTGAACCCGACGATGTTGAGCACCGCGCGTGTGTCTGCGACGCCCTGGTTGATCTGGCTCGAGTGGAAGAGCGCGAAGTCGTCCGGGTCGTAGAACAGATAGTCGGCGAAGTCCGGATCGCCAGGGCCGTTGCTCCAGCTCCCGAGCAGCAGGTCGAAGTCGTACGGCGGGGCGTACTTCGAGCGGATGACCGTCTCGAAGTCGGAGGGCTGGACGACGACATCGATGCCGACCCGTCGGGCGCCATCGGCGATCAGGCGGGCCGCCTCCACCCGCCGCGGGTCATCGCCGCGCACGTAGAGCTGAACCGTGAGGCTGATGCCGTCGCGCTGGCGGATCGTCTCGCCGGGCGGCACCTTCCAGCCGGCCTCGTCGAGCAGCAGCCGCGCCCCCTCCAGATCCAGCGTCGAGGTCGGCGGCGGCGTCTGGTCGGCCCAGGAGCCGGGGGCGGCGCTCGACCCGATCGGCAGCCCCTGGCCGTCGGTCACCTCCTCAACGAGCTGCGGGATATCGACGGCCTTCGCCAGCGCCTGCCGCAGCCGCGTATCGGCGAAGGGGCGCCCCTCGCGCATGTTGAAGGCCAGGAAGTAGTAGCCGTTCTCGGGGTAGAAGCCGGTCTGGATGCCGGGGATCGTCTCCGAGATCGCGCGCGCCTGCCCCCACGGCAGCTCGGCGAGCAGCAGCCTGCCGTCGCGCAGCGCCTCTACGGCGACCTGCGGGTCGGGCGCGACGATGAGCGCGACGCGGTCGAGCAGCGGCTGGCCGCGGTAGAAGCGCTCGTTGGCGGTGAGGGTGATCGACGCTCCCTCCTGGCGCTCGGCGAACTGGAACGGCCCGGTGCCCACCGGCACCTCCCAGAAGTCGAGCGCGGCGATGTCCTTGTCGATCAGCAGGTGCTTGGGGAGCACCGGCACGGCGAGATCGCTGAAGATCGGCGCGTAGCGCTCGGTGAGCGAGATGACGACGGTGCTGCTCGTCGGCGTGGAGACTTCCGCGATGCGCTGGAGGTTGACCAGCAGCGCGGTGGTGGGCGAGATCTCGCGCAGGGCCCCGAGGGTGTAGGCGACGTCCTCGGCGCTCATCGGGCGGCCGTCGTGCCAGGAGACGTCGGTGCGCAGCGTGAAGGTGATCAGGCGGCCGTCCGGCGCGGCCTCCCAGCCGGTGGCCAAGTCGGGCACAGGCTGGAGGCGCTCGTCAAGCCGGGTGAGGCCGCTGTAGAGGAGCGAGATCAGCTGCTCCTCCCCGCGCGAGCGCGGCTGCCAGGGGCGCAGGTCGGGGATGTCCTCGGCGATGCGGATGGTCAGGTTTCCGCCGCGCGGGAGGGGCGTCGGCGTCGGCGGCGGCGCGGTGGGCGGCGGCGGCGTTGGTTCCGGGATGGGGTCAAGGGCGCATCCCACGAGAACGAGGAGCGTAAGCAGCGCAAGCGACGCGCTGGCAATCAGCAGGCGAGCGGATGGGATGTAGCTCATGGACGCGGATTATAGCACCTCTTGCGGCATCTCGATCGGGCTGCGGGGCGTATTGCACCTGCCAGCGCCGGCGATGGGCCGCCAGCGCCGACAGGTGCCCCGCTCGGCGAGCCCTGCTCAGCGGGCGCGATCGTCGGGCTTGTCCTGGAACATCTCGTGGGTGTCCTCGGCGCGCTCCCGCCCGGGGGTCGCGCCGCCGCCGATCGGCCCCTCCGCGCCGCCCGGCGGGTAGTACGGGTCGAGGTGGTCCACGCCCTGGACCTCAGAGTTGGTGAGCGAGACGCTGCCGGCCTGCTCGGGGGCTGAGTCGTGGCCGATCGCGCTGCGGCCGGCCCCGGTGTCGAACGAGGTGTTGGGGGCGCTGCTCGTCTGCTGGCCGCCGAACCCGCCGCCGGTGTCGGTGCCGATCCCGGAGCCGGCGCGCTCGCTGCGGCCGCTTCGCCAGGAGGCGGCGCTGGGCTGCCCGCGGGCGCTGCCACCCGGCAGGCTGCGGCTGAGCATAGAGCTGAGCGCCGCGCCGGTCTCGCCCGGCACCAGCTCGCGAACGTTCTGAGTGGCGGTGTTCGCCAGCACCGCCAGGGCGGCGGACTTCAGCAGGTCGAGCTCGTCATCGAACGAAGAGAGCCAGTGGTGCCCGCGGCGGCTGGGGGCGCCGATATCGTCGCCGATCGAGCCGAGCAGGTAGCCGGCGACCACAGCCGCGCCGAAGGCGAGCAGCGGGCGTGCCGCAACCTCTCGCTCGAGGCTGAAGCCGGAGCCGGCCTGGCCCACCGGCTGGCTCAGCATGTTCTCCAGCAGATCGCGCGGCTCACCCGCCGCGTCCGGCGCTGGCGCCTCGCGCCAGTAGCTGTTCTCATCACGACGCATCGCGTTGCCTCCATTCGCTGCTGCGACGCCGCCGGACGCGGCGCCAGATCCACGTCACTACGAGCAGGTGCTGTGCCAAGACACAGCGCTCTCGCCCGCGCCCTCAGAGCGTCGTGCGGGCGAGCCCGTCACATTGCTCCCCACCGCCACCTCACGCGCCGGAAAGGGCTGTGCAGCACACCAGCCGCTCGTCTCGATGGGCATTGCAGCGCATCAGTCTGTGCGTGGGGCACGCGCATCGGTGGAGATGGGCATGACAACGGGCAAACGAGCGGCGTACGCGTTCCCTTGCGGGTCCAGGGCCGCAGGCCCTGGCGCGGGTGGTGCAGGAGGGCCGGCGCCGGCCCTCCTGCCCGGGTGCAGGGCGGAGTGCCTGCATGAATGACAGCACAAGCAGCCCGGGTGTAGGGCGGAGCGCCTGCACAAGTGCCTGCGGAACACGCTTGGGTGCAGGACGGACCACCGCGTACCTGCTATAGATGAATAGACGTTAACTTGACATTGACCATGTGCTCCCTGCTATAATGCGTCGCAAGCCCTTATTCCTCGCAATAGCTTTCGGCGAAACGACGCCGCCGGCTGCCGGCTGGAAAGGAACTGATGATGCGCGCGCCAGCCCGCCACGCCGCACAGCAGGCTGCACAGCGGCCGCTCGGCCTTACGATTCTGTCGGTCGCAGGGGTTCTGTTTGGGCTCGCGCTGGCGTTTGCAGCGCTCGGCTACGCTGGGATGCAGGCGCTGGTCGGCAGCCCGCCCGCGCTCTCCACGATCGGGGCACTCTCCGGCTTCCTCCTGGCGCTCGTGATCGTCTGGTTCTACTGGGGCCTGTGGGAGATGCTCAGCTCGGCCTGGTGGGCGCACATGATCCTCGGGCCGGTCGCCGTAGTGGCCCTGGTGCTGCTGATCCCCATGCTCCCCACCGCCTTCCCGCTCCTGGCGGGCCCGCTGCCGCAGGAGACGCGCGAGATAGCCGAGCGCGCGGCCAACATCGCGCTGTTCGGCCTAGTCGGCCTGGAGTGCGCCACCGTCGGCTACCTGCCGACGATCCGCCAGCAGTTCGGCATCGGCCGGCGCAAGCAGGCCTGGGAGCGCTGAGCGGCCGAGGGCCGGCACACGCGCCCCACCGCACGGGCGGCCCGGCGGGGCCGCCAGCAGCATACCCCTGCACACCCCTCACGCCCGCCACTCCGACGCGGACGCGGTTCGGCTTGTGGTATACTCGGCTCCATGACCGAACGGCTCCCCGCGAACGCCCGCGTGCTGATCGTCTATAACCCGCTGGCCGGGCAGGCCGAGAGCTTCGAGCAGGACCTGCGCGCCGCGGCGGACCTGTGGCGCACCCACGGCTGGCGCGTCGACCTGCAGCCGACCCATGAGCCGGGCGATGGGGTGCGCATCGCGCGCGAAGCGGCGGAGCGGGGCTACGACGTCGTCGTGGCGGCCGGGGGCGACGGCACGATCAACGAGGTGCTCAACGGCCTGGTCGGCACCAACGCGGCGCTGGCCGCGCTGCCAGTCGGCACGGTGAACGTGTGGGTGCGCGAGATCGGCCTGCCGCTGCAGCCACGGGCGACGGCCGAGGCGCTGCTGCAGGCGCAGGTGCGGCGCATCGACGTCGGGCGCGCCGGCGATCGCTACTTCCTGCTCATGGCGGGGGTCGGGTTCGACGCCGCGGTGGTGGGCGAGGTGCGGCCGCCCGAGAAGCGCCGGCTGGGGATCTTCGCCTACGTGGTGCGCGCGATCGGCGTGGCGCTGCGCTACCGCGGGGCGCGCGTGCGCGTTACGCTCGACGGGCGGCGCGTCGGCGGCCGGGTGCTGCTGGTGGTGATCGGCAACAGCCAGCTGTACGGCGGGGTGGTCAAGATCACCGCCCGCGCGATCATCGACGACGGCCTGCTCGACGTGTGCATCATCAAGGGCAGCTCGTTTCTCAGCGTGCCGCTGCGCCTGCTGTCGATCCTCAGGCAGCGCTACAACCTCGACCCGAAGATCGAGTACCACCGCGCGCGCACGGTGCGGGTCGAGTCGCGCCGGGGCCTCCCGGTGCAGGTCGACGGCGACCACATCGGCCAGACTCCGATGACCTTCGAGGTGCTGCCCGGCGCCGTGCGCGCCCTGCTCCCGGCGCAGCTGCCGCCGGACCTCGTGCGGACCGAGCCGGCGGACACGCGCCGCGCCCGCACGCGCTTCGGCTGGCTCCGGCGGCGGGCGGCCACGCGGCAGCGCGAGAGCACATTCCCGTAGGGGGACGATGAACCGCCGCCACCGCACCCGCGCGCGCATCTCCGGGGCCCTGCGCGCCCTGCTCTTCCTGCTGCCGGCGCTGCTCGCCGCCTGCAGCGCCGCGGCCCCTCAGCCAACCCCCGCCCCGACGGCGGAGCTCCTGCCGCGCGGCGAGCCTACGCCGCGCCCCACCGGGCCGGCGCCAACGGTCGTGTCCGCCGGCGCCGGGCTCCCCGGCCGGCTGCTGTTCGTCAGAAGCGGCGAGATCTGGCTCTGGCAGGGCGAGCACGGGAGCCAGCTCACGGCAGGAGGCGACACCTTCCAGCCGGCGTGGTCGCCCGACGGCACGCGGATCGCCTATATCCGGCGCGGCGAGAGCTACAGCGACCTGATGCTCATGCCTGCGGCCGGCGGCGAGCCGCTCCAGCTCACGGACAACGGCTCGCCCGAGCCGCCGACCAGCTTCGAGCGGATCTACGACGTGGTGTGGGCCTTCTACCCGGCCTTCTCGCCGGATGGCTCGGAGCTGGCGTTTGTCTCGCAGTACGGGCCGCCCTTCGGGTCGCCGGCGATCGACTACCACCTGGCGCTCTTCACCATGCCGGCGGCCGGCGGCGGCACGCGCACGCTGCGCTACGCCGACGAGATGGGGCACGTCGGGCGGCTGGCGTACGCGCCCGACGGCACGGCGATCGTGTTCGCCTTCGGGCCGGCGGGGCCGGGCGTCCCGCGGCTCTACCGCTACGACACCGCTCAGGAGACCGCCGCGCCGCTCGAGGCGCCCGAGCAGAGCTACGACCCGGCCTTCTCGCCGGACGGGCGGTGGCTCGCGTTCGCCATGCGCGACGGCGCCGGCACCGACATCTACGCGATGCCGAGCGGCGGCGGGATGCCCGTGCGGCTCACGGCGATGGGGGCGGCGCGCGCCCCGGCCTTCTCACCGGACGGCACGCTGCTGGCGTTTCTGGCGGTTGCGCCGGGCGAGAACAGCTTCGACCTGTGGGTGGCCGAGCTGCGCCGCAGCGCCACGGGCGAGCTCAGCGCCGGCGAGCCGCGCCGCGTGACCACCGGGATGGCGATCGACGCCGACTCGGGGATCGCCTGGGGGGAGTAGAGACGCGAACAGTTCGGCGTGTGTCTTCCGCTGTATGGAAGACACACCACGCCGATTCATTGTGGCAGGCGTTACGGCAGCGGCCTGTACAGCAGCGGCAGCGCCAGATGCGAATCCGCCGTGTTGCCGACGCCGAGCTGGCCGCGCACCGCGCCGGCCGGGTACGCCGGGTTGTGGACGTTGTAGTAGAAGCCGGCCGGGTTGGTGGTGATCTCCTCGATCAGCTCGGCATCGACGCCGGTGACACAGCCGCTGATCGTCGTCCCGTTGATGAGCGACGTGAAGTCGACCACCACGGGGCCGTTCGTGCTCGCGTCGCCGCGGTGGATGTGCGCCAGGGTCGGCGGATCGATCCCGATCACCTGGCTCTGGACGCACACCTGGCCGGCAGCCACGTCGAAGGTAAAGATCGCCGGGCCGACGCCATCCAGATCGCCCAGGCCGGGTGTCCCCTCGCTATCAACCTCGTTCTGACCCCTCGCTAGCGCGGTGTAGGGCGCCGGCAGCGCGGCGGGCTCGGTGCAGGCCGGGTCGCCCTCGCAGGTGTCCACCCGCACGACCTGGCCGGTGCCGGAGAAGACGCCGCTGTTCGAGATGTAGATGCCGCCGTTCGGGCTGATCGCCACGCTCGTCGGCGCGAGCAGGCCGTCGGTGATCACCGTTGTGCCCGTCAACGGGGAGGGCGGCGGCGCGCTCGGCGCATCAACGCGCAGCAGCTCGCCGGTGAGGTTGCCGCCGGGGCCCTGCGCCTGCAGCAGGCCTTCGTCCACCAGCTCCAGCACGTACAGGTTGCCGTCCGAGTCGAAGGCCAGGTCGATGATGTTGGTGAAGCCCTCGGCGTAGACCTCCGGCGGCTGGCCGGGCACGACGCGGTACACGCGGGCGCCGCCCACCGGGAACGGGAAGCCGGTCAGCTCGCCGACGTAGTAGGCGCCGTCAGGGCCGATGGCGACCGAGGTCGGCACCGAGTCGACCGAGATATCGACTCCGGGCGGTATGGTCGCGGTCTGGGTCGGGAACGTCGCCAGCGTCAGCACCGTGTCGTCCGGGAGCACGGCGAGCAGCGAGTTCCCGCCCGCATCGACCACGGTGCGCCAGTCGCGCAGGGCGAGCACGGCGTAGGGGTTGCTGTCGATCAGCTGGCCGTCGGGGTTGCTCTGCTGCTCGTACTCGGCGATGTCCGCGTCGTTGATCGGCAGGGCGTAGTTGCCCGGCCGCACGACGAGCTGGCCGAAGTTAGCGCCGTCGGGGCCGAGATCCACCGTGCGCGAGACCGGCAGCCCGCCGTAGCCGATGACGGTGTACAGGTCGCCGTTGCTCAGCACCGAGACGTCGTGCGGGCCGGTGGCGAAGCCTCCGGCAGTCGGGCCGTCCGGCGCGGCGAGCGACGGGAGGTTGACGAGGACGCGGGTCTGGCTGATCGTGCCGGTGGAGTCGAAGGTGATGCGGGTGATCGCGCCGGTGGCGCCGTAGCACGCGGGACCCTCGGGCCCGATGCGGCACACACCGTCCGCGGGGCCGCCGCGGCCGGCCTCGGCGACGTACAGCGAGCCGTCCGGGGCGAAACTCAGGCCGCGCGGGTTGTCGAGATTCTCGGCGACGACTTCGAGAGTCGCCTTCGTGGTTTGGTCTTGGGTGGTTTGGGCTTGCGCCCCGCTCCAGGCGGCGAGGCTCATGAGCAGGCTAGCTGCAGCAACGATGCGCAGCATCGATCGGTGTCGGTACGACACGTTGATCTCCTTTGCTTGCAAGAAGGGAGATACCTGCAGTGAGACTTCGCGCTGGCCCATAGCTAGCGGGAGATCGCATGAGGAGAATGCTTCAGTTGGGCCTCTTCACCTCCTTACGCTCTTCAGGGGATAGTGCCTTTCACTATACCCTACGAAGGGCGCGCATTGTACCATGCTGTCGCCGGCAGGCTGCAGGCCAGCAGCGCGGCCTGCGACAGCAGGTCGTATGCTCCCCGGCCCGCGTCCACAAGTATACACAAACGCGCGGGCTGCGCAGGCCATACCAGGGAGAGGCGGGGCCAGAGGTCCCGTCCCTACCGCAGGCGTGGAGGCTGCAGCACGCTTCGGTGCTGCGATCCGGCGCAGGTACCCGGTAGCGGCCAGGTTGCAGTACAATGGCCGCCTGCAGGATGTGTGCCGGGGAGAGGAAGGGGCAGCCCCCCGGCGCGGCTCTTTCTGCCCAGCCCGAAGCAGGCACGCACGTGGCCCACTTCCTCCACGTCGTTCAGCTCTACTGGCCGGCCAATAGCGGCGCCGGACGCTACTTCGCCGAGGTGGGCGGCCGCCTGGCGGCCGAGGGGCACCGGGTGACGGTGCTGGCCACCGACGCCTACGACCTCGAGCACCTGTGGGCGGCGGGCAAGCGGCGCGTCGAGCGCGCCGAGGAGGTCCACGGCGGGGTGCGGATCGTCCGCCTGCCCATCCGGCGCCTCCCCGGCGGCCCGCTGGTCTACCCCGTCCTGCGCCGGCTGATGGTCGAGCTGGGGCGGCTGCCGGGGACCGAGCGGCTGCTGGAGCGGCTGGCGACGCTCACCCCGCGGCAGGAGGGCGTCGAGCGCTTCCTGGCGTCCGAGCGCTTCGACCTGGTCCACACGACGAATATCACGCTCGACTTCGCCATCTTCCCGGCCTACGCCGCGGCGCGGCGGCAAGGGGTGCCCTTCGTCTGCACGCCGTTCGTCCACCTCGGCGAGCCAGACAACCCGCAGGTGCGGCGCTACTACACGATGCGCCACCAGATCGCGCTGCTGCGCCGCAGCGACCGGGTGATCGTCCAGGGCAGGCTCGAGGAGACGTACCTGGCCGGGCGCGGCGTCGCGCGCGAGCGGCTGCGGCGGATCGGCGTCGGCGTCACGCCGGAGGATCTGGCCGGTGGCGACGGGGCGCGCTTCCGGGCCGAGCAGCGGATCGACGGGCCGCTGGTGCTGTTCGTCGGGGCGATGGCGGCCGACAAGGGCGCCGTGCAGCTGGTGGAGGCGATGCGGCGGCTGTGGGCACGCGGGAGCGCGGCCACGCTGGCGATGATCGGCGCGCCGCTGGAGCACTTCACCCGCTACCACGCGGCGCTGCCCGAGCACGTGCGCGCCCGCATCCGCCTGCTGCCCTACGCGCCGGACGCGGTGAAGAAGGACGCCTACGCCGCCGCCGACGTCTTCGCCATGCCCTCGCGCACCGACTCGTTCGGGATCGTCTTTCTCGAGGCCTGGTGCTACGGCGTCCCGGTGATCGGCGCGCGGGCCGGCGGTGTGCCGGACGTGATCGACGACGGGCGCGACGGCCTGCTGGTGCGCTTCGGGGCGGTGGAGGAGCTGGCCGCGGCGATCGAGCGGCTGCTGGCGGACCGCGACGAGGCGCGCCGGCTCGGCGAGGCCGGGCGGCGCAAGGTGCTGCGCGAGATGACCTGGGAGCACAAGTACGCCCAGGTGCGCGAGGTGTACGCGGAGCTGGTGCGGGGGCTGTAGGAGGGGCGGAGCGTGCCCCGCCCGCTCACCGTGACGCCGAGGAACGAAGGGGCGAAGGCGGGGCGGAGCGTGCCCCGCCCTTCACTATCAGCGCACGCTCTGTCTCTACTCCGGGGGAACGACGCCGATCGTCAGCAGGATGTTGGCGTAGACCCGCCGCTCGCCGGTGGCGATCACCAGCGCCGTGTTCGGCCCGCGCGCGGCCTCGTAGAACGGGAAGCGGCCGAGCGCCTGCAGCTCCAGCCCGGGCAAGAGCGCGCGGAACTCGGCGAAGATCGGCGGCTCGGGGCCGGTGTCCGGCACCATCACGTGCGCCGCCTCGATCGGCACCGCGTCCGCGAGCGCGGCGAGCACGTCGGTGACGTTGACCAGCCCGGGCGCCAGGTTCAGGTAGACCCGGCGCGCAGTGGGCGGAGACCCGGTGACGAAGGGGTAGTTGCCGTCCGCGATCAGGATCTGTGAGCCGTGCCCTGCGGTCCCGAGCGCGGCCAGGATCTCGGGGTGGATGAGCCTGTAGCGCAGCATGGCCTGCCTCCGTGAACGACGAATGCGCGCGCAGTATAGCATAGCTGCGCGCGCCCTTGCGGAGCGCGATCCGGCGTGGTATGCTGCCAAAAAGCACGACGACGACACACGGCTATGACCAGCCCCACCCGCGCCATCGACCGGCTGCGCTGCGCCGCCTGCGGCCGGCTGCTCACCGACAGCTACTACTTCCTCCAGGGGCGCCCCGAGCGCTACTGCCGGCGCTGCATGCAGGAGCGGCCGCGCTGCGACTCGTGCTCGGCGCCGCTCGGCGAGCGCGCGTGGCGGCTCCACGATGGCCGCACTCTGTGCGAGCGCTGCCACTCCACTGCGGTGTACGACCCGGCCCAGGCGCGCGAGCTCTTCGAGCAGACGGTCGGGGCGATCATCGCGCAGCTCGGCCTCACGCTGCGGATCGGCGTCGAGTTCCGCCTGGTGGACGCGCCGACCATGGCGCGGCTGCGGGCCAGCGGGGATATCCACCACGCGCCGGAGGAGAAGACGCTCGGGCTGTACCAGCGCAACGGCGCGGCCCGCGCCATCTACATGCTCTACGGCCTGCCGCGGCTCCTGTTCCGCACCGTCGTCGCCCACGAGTACGCCCACGCCTGGCAGGGCGAGAGCTGCCCGCTGCTGGAGAACGAGGCGCTGCGCGAGGGCTTCGCGGAGTGGGTGGCCTACCGGCACCTGCTGTACCTGGGCGCCACCAAGGCCGCCGAGCAGCTCCTGCGCTCGAACCACCCCTACCGCCCGTACCTCGAGCAGCTGCTGGCGCTCGAGGCCAAGGCCGGCCCGGCCGGGGTCATCGAGCACATCCGCCGGGCCAGGTGAGTCACTCCGCCTCCGTCCCCCGGAAGCGGGCCACCACGAGCGCCATGTCGTCGTGCATCTCGGCCTCGCCGGCGAAGGCCGCCACGTCGGCGAGAATGTGCGCGAGCATCGCCTGCGCGCTGTCGTCCGGCCCGCTGGCCACGGCGCTGACGAAGCGCTCGAAGCCGTACAGCTCGCCGCGCTCGTTCATCGCCTCGACGATCCCGTCGCTGCTGAGGACGATCATGTCGCCGGGCTCCAGGCGCACCTCCAGCTCCTCGTAGGGGCGACTGGCGGTGAGCGGGGTGCCCAGCGGCAGCCCGCCGATGTCGAGCATGCGCACCTCCTGCCTGGAGCGCAGCAGCGGCGCGACCGCCCCGGCGTTGGCGATCCGCGCCAGCGGCCCCTCGAGGTAGACCAGGCAGACGGCGGCGTTCTGCCCGCGCCCCACAGATGGGCGGAGCATCTGGTGGATCTGGTCGAGCGCGGCGGCCGGCGGGAGGCCGGCGGGCATCGCCCCGGCGATGGCCACCGCGCAGGCCGCCATGAGCAGCGCGGCGGGCATGCCCTTCCCCGCGACGTCCCCGAGCGCGAGCGCCAGCGTCCCGCCGGCGCGCTGGTAGTAGCCGAACAGGTCGCCGCCCACCTGGCGCGCCGTGCGCGTCGCCCCGGCGATATCGTACTCGTCCGACTGAGGCGCGCGCGTCGGGAGCAGGCTCTGCTGCACCGAGCGCGCCGCATCCAGCTCGCGCAGCGTCTCGTGCAGCGTGGTCACCGAGCGGTAGGTGTTGATCGAGCGCAGCAGCAGGTCGTCCAGCTCCAGGTGCGCGCGCCCCTCGCGCTCGACGACGCCCACCAGCGTGCGCTGCTGCCCCCCGGCGTCGATCGGCATCAGCAGCATCACGTCGCCCGGCTGCATCCACTCCGTCGGCGGGAAGGCCTGCGCCGCGCCGTGCCACTGGCCCACGCCCGCGACCCGGTCCACCCGCTGCGCCACGATCGTCTCGGACGGGGCCGCGCGCTGGGCGGCGAGCGCCCCGCTCGGGCCGCTGTTGACCATGTAGCGCAGCACTGCCTCGAGCGACTGGTCGTAGCTGTACTCGCGCAGCAGGTCGATGACGTAGGTGATGGAGTTGAGCCGGCTGGTGCGGTCGAGCCGCTCGACGGCGCGGCGCTCCTCCAGCAGGCTCGCCAGCCGGTCCTTCGCGGCGCTGGCGCGCGCCGCCACCTGATCCGCGCGCTCCCCGGCGGCGATGCGCTGCGCCGCCCACACATCCAGGTAGCCGCGCAGCTCCGGCGCCTGCCAGCCATGGAGCTCGGCGTGCTCCAGCGCCGCGTCGACGGCCTGCTCCCAGCCGTGCGGCGCGCACAGGGCCCGGTCGAGCGGCTCGGTCCAGGCGATGACCTGGTCGCGGTCGACGAGCGGCCCCTGGCCGGCCCCCAGGCGCTCGGCGAGCTCCTCGGCCCAGTCGCGCGCCCCCGCGCCCGCGGGCGAGCAGCCGCATGAGCAGCGCACGACCAGCCGGGTCGGCGTGAGGATTCGGCCGGGGAGCGGCGCGCCGGACGCCAGCGCCATCAGCGCATCCCAGCCGAGCTGGAACGCCGACTGGCGCACGGTCGTCAGCGGCGGGTCGAGCATCTCCGAGCCGATCGAGTCGTCGAAGCCGACGATCGCGACATCGTCGGGGACGCGGCGGCCGGCGCGCGCCAGCACGTTCATCGCCCCGCGCGCCTCCAAATCGTTGGCGGCGAAGATCGCGTCGAACGCCACGCCGCTCTGCAGCAGCCGCGCGACAGCGTCCTCGGCCTCCTGCACGCGGAAGTGGCCGTAGGCGACGAGCTGCGGGTCGAAGGGCATATCGGCCTCGACGAGCGCATCCCGGTAGCCCTGCAGGCGCTGGTGGGCCTCGTCGGCGTCCGGCAGCCCGGCGAGGTGAACGATGCGGCGCCGGCCGTGGGCGATCAGGTGCGCGGTCGCGTCGCGGGCGCCGGCGCGGTTGTTCGGGCCGATCGACGGCAGGCCGGGGCGGGTGCCGGCGTAGGTCAGGAGCCGAGGGCTCACCGCCCGGCACTGCGCGATCACCTCGTCGGCTATGTTCGAGGGCAGCAGGTAGGCGTCCACCCGCTGCGGGAGCAGCGGGAGCTCGGCCGGCGTGAAGTCGCGCCGGTTCATGTGGATGTTGAGCGGGCTGTAGAGGATCAGGCGCGCGCCGCACGCGCGTGCGGCGGCCACGGCGCCCATAACCAGCGGCCCGGTGTAGTGGTTCGTCAGGTGCTCGCTGAGCACCAGGCAGATCGTCGATGATGAGTCGCTGTCGGCCATCGGGCGCCTCGTCCACCGTGCGTCGGCGCGAAGGGATCGCGCGTGGCGAGTACGTGATTATACACCACGCTTGACGCCCGGCGCACGGCGGCGGTAAGATGGCCGCCCACCCGACATAGTACGGAGCAGACGAGTATGGTGACACCGCCCGAGGCCGCGCGGCGGCCTCACCCGGTCACGGCGCACGGCCACACGCGCATCGATGACTACTTCTGGCTGCGCGAGCGCGAGAACCCCGAGGTGCTCGACTACCTCGCGGCCGAGAACCGCTACGCCGAGGAGCGCACCGCCCACACCGCCGGGCTGCGCGAGCGGCTGTTCGCCGAGCTCGCCTCCCGCGTCCCCGAGGCCGACGAGTCCGCGCCGGTGCGGATCGGCGCGCACCTCTACTACGCGCGCACCGAGGCCGGCAAGCAGTACCGCATCCACTGCCGCAGGCGAGACGGGGATGCGGCCGAGGAGGTGCTGCTGGACGAGAACGCGCTGGCGGAGGGGCAGCCGTTCTTCAGCCTGGGCGCGCTGCGCATCAGCCCGGACGAGCGCCGGCTGGCCTACGCGGTGAGCACGACCGGCGGCGAGGTCTACGACCTGTTCGTGAAGGACCTCGAGTCGGGCGAGGTGGTGGACGGGCCGATCCGCGGCGTCGGCGACGACATCGAGTGGGGCGGCGACAGCCGGACGCTGTTCTACATCACACACACCAGCTCGTGGCGCGCCTACCGGGCGCACCGCCACACCCTCGGCCAGGAGCAGAGCAGCGACGCGCTGGTGTACGAGGAGGCCGACCCCGGCCTGTACCTGAGCATCGCGCGCAGCCGAAGCGGCGCCTACCTCGTGCTGCAGAGCAGCAGCGCGCAGACCGCCGCCGCCCGCCTGCTCCCGCTCGACCGTCCGGAGGAGCCGCCGCGGCTGGTCACGCCGGCGCGCGTCGGGGTGAACTACTACGTGCAGCACCGCGGCGACCAGATCTTCATCCTCACCAACGAGGACGCGACCGGCTACCGGGTGATGGCCGCGCCCGTCGCGGACCCGGCCCGCGAGCGCTGGACCGAGGTCGTGCCGGAGCGGCCGGGGGTGAGCATCGACGCGTTCGAGGTCTTCGCCGGCCACATGGCGCTCTACGAGCGCAGCGGCGGCCTCGAGCGCCTGCGAGTGATCGACCTGGCGAGCGGCGCGGAGCACACGGTCGAGTTCCCGGAGCCGGTGTACAGCCTGGCGCGCTGGAGCAATCTCTCCGAGTGGCCGCTCAACCCGACGTTCGCCACGACGAAGCTGCGCCTCGTGTACTCGTCGCCCGTCACGCCGCCGCAGACGGTGGAGTACGACATGGCAGCGCGCGCGCTCAGCGTCGTCAAGCGCGAGGAGGTGCCCGGGTACGACCCGACGCGCTACGTCAGCGAGCGGCTGTGGGCGACGGCGCCGGACGGCGTGCGCGTGCCGATCGTGCTGGTGCGGCCGGCCGACGCGGCGCCCGGCACGCCGCGGCCCTGCCTGCTCGTCGGCTACGGGGCCTACGGCGCGCCGTACGAGCCCGCCTTCAACCGCGAGTGGCTCCCGCTGCTCGAGCGCGGCTTCGTCTGCGCGATCGCCCAGATCCGCGGCGGCGGCGACTTCGGCGAGGAGTGGTACCGGCAGGGGCGCGTCCTCACCAAGCGCAACACCTTCACCGACTTCATCGCCTGCGCGGAGCACCTGATCGCGCAGGGCTACACCGCGCCCGAGCTGCTGGCGATCCGCGGCCGGAGCGCCGGCGGGCTGCTGATCGGCGCGGTCGTGACCATGCGCCCCGAGCTGTTCCGCGCCGCGATCGCCGGGGTGCCGGCCGTGGACCTGGTGAACACCATGCTCGACCCGACGATCCCGCTGATCGAGCCGGAGTACGAGGAGTGGGGCGACCCGCGCATCCGCGAGCACTACGAGTACATGCTCTCCTACTCGCCGTACGACAACGTGCAGGCGCGCGCATACCCGGCGATCCTGGCGACCGCCGGGCTGCACGACCCGCGCGTGATGTACTGGGAGCCGGCCAAGTGGGTCGCGAAGCTGCGCGCCCTCAAGACCGACGACAACATGCTGCTGCTCAGGACCGAGATGTCCGGCGGGCACTTCGGGCCATCCGGGCGCTACGAGCACCTGCGCGAGACGGCGTTCGAGTGGGCCTTCCTGCTCGACGCGCTCGGGCTCGCGGGCCAGTAGGGGCGTATCAGGACGCCCCTACCGCCTGGCCTGCAGGTACGCGTACATCGCGCGGAAGTCGTCGTCGGAGTACAGCTCGAAGTCGCGCCAGGGCATATCTGGGCCGAACGGCACGCCGTCCGGGCGGACGCCGGTGCGCATGGCGTCGACGAACTCTTGCTCGCTCCAGCGGTCCGGGATGACCGCGATGTTCGGGCCAACGGGCGCGAAGGCCTCGGTGCCGCCGGTGAGATTGTGGCCGTGGCAATCATAGCAGCCCGATATGGAGATCAGGTAGCTGCCGTACTCAGCGGTTGGGCCGGGCGGCGGGGCCACCACCGGCTCGGTGACCGGGGGCTGGGCGGTCTGGAGCGGGAACAGGCTGACCAGGATCGCCCCAACCACGCTGATGCTCGTCGGCGGCGTGTCCGGCTCGACCGGCTCGCTGCTGCGCAGGTAGGCCACGACCGCCTGGAGGTCCTCGTCGCTCAGGTTGCGGAAGATGCCCGCGGGCATGATGATCAGCGAGCGGCCGCTGCGGTGGACCCCCTCGCGCACCGCGCGGATGATCTCGCCGTCGCTCCACTCCGCCAGATGGACGGGGGTGAGGTTTGGCGCGTACAGCTGGCCGATGGGCGGACCGCCCTCGGCGAAGTTGCTGCCGGTGAGCGGGAGATCGCCGGTGGCCGAGTGGCAGCCGGCGCAGGTGCGCGCGATCGTGCGGCCGCGGGCGATCCGCTCCTCGGTGCTGGCCACGGTGATATCGGGCACCGGGTTCGGGTGGGTCTGGTTGATTTTGGCGAATCCGACCAGCGCCAGCGTGGTGGCCAGGCCGAAGACCAGCGTCGGCACACTCGCCAGGAACGCGCCGCCCCACTTCAGCGCCGGGTTGCGGGCCCGCCATGCGCGGACAACCAGAAAACCGAACAGCAGGGTGAGAATGACGAGGACCAGGACGCCCACCACATCGAACATGGGCAGTTTCCCTTTCTTCTCAAAGCGCGGGGGTACGGCAGCTGAGGACGCCGGCATCGCCGGCATCACAATAAAGGGAAGGATAGCCGCGACTTCGGGACGACGCCTCGGTCGCTAGTCGGAAGCGATCTCAACTCAGGTCGTAGAAGCGAGCGCTCCCGGCGGGGCGACCCGATCGGCTATAATGGGCCGCATGGGGATGCTGACGCTGAACATCCGGCCGGAGAGGCCGGCGCTCGATGTGCTCGCCGAGCCACAGGTGTGCTACCTGCTGGTGACGGCGCGGGCAACCGGCGGCGCAGGGCCGTCGCCGGTCAGCTGGGCGCTCGTCGCCGACGCCAGCCGCTCGATGCGCATCCCGATCGTCGACGAGCAGGTGTTCCGCGAGCTGGTGCAGGCCGGCGGGGCGCAGGAGACGCTGGTGGACGGCGTCCCAGTCTGGCAGCTGGCTGGCGAGGTGCCGGCCAGCGTGCGCGCCGCAGCCCCGTCGGCGCTCAGCTACGTGGCGCGTGCGCTGCATACAGTGGTCGAGCAGCTCGACGCGAACGACCGCTTCGCGCTCGTGGCCTGCGCCGAGGAGGCCGCCCTGCTCACGCCGGTGGCCTCGGGCGCCGACCGGGCCCAGCTGGTGCGCGGGATCGAGCTCCTGCCGGAGACGAACCTCGGCGAGCGGACCGACCTGGCGCGCGGCCTGGCGCTCGCGCTTGGCGAGCTGCGGGCCACGCGCGACGCGCGGCGCGCCGAGCGGATCGTGCTGCTCACCGACGGCTTCTCGGAGCGGGCGGACGCCTGCCTGGCGCTCGCCGAGACCGCCGCCGCCGAGCGCGTGACGATCAGCACCGTGGGGCTGGGCGGCGAGTTCCAGGAGACGCTGCTCACGGCGCTGGCGGACCGCAGCGGCGGCCGGGCGATCTTTCTGCGCAGCCCCGACGAGATCCCGCGCGCGGTCGCGGCGGAGCTGGCGGCGGCGCGGGCCGTCGCCGTCCGCGGCGTGACGCTGCGGGTCAAACCGGCGCCGGGGGTGCAGCTGCGGCGGGTGACGCGGATCCGGCCGGCGCTGGCGGTGCTCCACGAGCCCG
>CALJIC010000272.1 GCA_937974195.1 uncultured Roseiflexaceae bacterium
CGCCGCCCACTTCTGGCGGCCCAGCTGGTGGAAGGGCAGCACCTCGACCCGCTCGACGTTGGGCAGGCCCGCCACGAAGGCGGCCAGGCCGGCGATGTTGGCGGGGGCGTCGGTGAGCCCCGGCACGAGCACGAAGCGCACCCACGCCGGCCGCCCCAGCTCCGCCAGGCGGCGCGCGAAGCGCAGCACCGGCCCCACCTCGGCCCCGGTCACCGCCCGGTGGGTCGCCGGGTCCCACGACTTGATGTCCAGCAGCACCAGGTCGATCGCCCGCAGGTCGTCGTCGCCGAGCCGCTCGCCCAGCGCGCCGTTGGTGTCGAGCGCCGTGTGCAGCCCCAGCTCCTTGCAGCCCCGCAGCACGCGCATCACGAAGGGCGCCTGGACCAGGGGCTCGCCGCCGCTGATCGTCACCCCGCCGCCCGTGGCGCGCATGAAGGGGCCGTAGCGCGCCACCTGGGCCACCAGCTCCGCCGCGGTGACCCGCTGCCCGCCCTTGAGGTGCCAGGTGTCGGGGTTGTGGCAGTACTGGCAGCGGAGCTGGCAGCCCGTCGTCCAGACGACCGTGCGCAGCCCCGGCCCGTCGTAGGCCGAGGCGGTCGTGAGGGAGTGGATGTAGCCCGCCGGGTCGTGGTCCATGGTCGTGGAGCGGGCCCGGGGGAGCGGCGCGCCCCCGGGCCCGGCGCGCTACAGCCGCTCGTGGAAGGTCCGGCTGATCACATCGAGCTGCTGCTCGCGGGTCAGCTTGACGAAGTTCACGGCGTAGCCCGAGACGCGGATGGTCAGCTGCGGGTAGCGCTCGGGGTGCTCCATCGCGTCGAGCAGGGTCGCGCGGTCGAGCACGTTGACGTTCATGTGGAAGCCGCCCTCGCCGATGTAGGCGTCGAGCAGGCCCGCCAGGTTCGCCGCCCGCGCCTCGGGGGTGGCGCCCAGGGCCGACGGCAGCATCGAGGTCGTCCACGAGATGCCGTCCTGGGCGTCGTCGTAGGGCAGCTTGGCCAGCGAGAGGGCCGCCGCGGCGACGCCGTGGGTGTCGCGCCCGTGCATCGGGTTGGCGCCGGGGGCGAAGGGCTCGCCCTTGCGCCGGCCGTCGGGCGTGTTGCCGGTGTGCTTGCCGTAGACCACGTTCGAGGTGATCGTCAGCACGCTCTGGGTGTGGATGGCGTTCCGGTAGGTCGGGTGCTGGCGCAGCTTGGCCATGAAGCGCTCGACCAGGTCCACCGCCAGGCTGTCCGCGCGGTCGTCGTTGTTGCCGTAGCGCGGGAAGCTGCCCGTGGTGCGGTAGTCGACGATCAGGCCGCTCGCGTCGCGGATCGGCCGCACCTCGGCGTACTTGATCGCCGCGAGGCTGTCGGCCACCACCGAGAGGCCGGCGATGCCGAAGGCCATCGTCCGCAGCGGGCTGTAGTCGTGCAGCGCCATCTCGAGGCGCTCGTAGGCGTACTTGTCGTGCATGTAGTGGATGCAGTTCATCGCGTTCACATACACGCGCGCCAGCCAGTCCATCATCGCGTCGAGGCGGGCCATCACCTCGTCGAAGTCGAGCACCTCGCCCGGGTAGATCGGGCCCGCTGGGCCGACCTGCTCGCCCGTCAGCTCGTCGCGGCCGCCGTTGAGCGCGTAGAGCAGGCACTTGGCCAGGTTGACCCTGGCGCCGAAGAGCTGCATCTGCTTGCCGACGGCCATCGCGCTCACGCAGCAGGCGATCGCGGTGTCGTCGCCCCAGACCGGCCGGAGCAGCTCGTCGCTCTCGTACTGGAGGGCGCTGGTGTCGATGCTGACCTGCGCCGCGAAGCGCTTGAAGCCCTCGGGCAGGCTCGGCGACCAGAAGATCGTCAGGTTGGGCTCGGGTGAGGGGCCCAGGTTGTAGAGCGTCTGCAGGTAGCGGAAGCTGGTGCGCGTCACCAGCGTGCGCCCGTCGTCGCCCATCCCGCCGATGCTCTCCGTCACCCAGGTCGGGTCGCCGGAGAAGAGCGCGTCGTACTCCTTGGTGCGCAGGAAGCGCACCAGGCGCAGCTTGATCACGAAGTCGTCGATCAGCTCCTGGGCCTGCTCCTCGCTCAGCCGGCCCGCGGCGATGTCGCGCTCCAGGTAGATGTCGAGGAAGGTCGCGGTGCGCCCCAGGCTCATCGCGGCGCCGTTCTGCTCCTTCACCGCGGCCAGGTAGGCGAAGTAGAGCCACTGGATGGCCTCGCGCCCCGTGGCGGCCGGGCCGGAGATGTCGAAGCCGTAGCTGGCCGCCATCTGCTTCAGCTCGTCCAGGGCGCGGATCTGCTCGGCCAGCTCCTCGCGGTCGCGGATCACCTCGTCGCTGCTGTGCAGCGCGTCGAGGCCGGCCCGCTCGGCCCGCTTGGCGGCGATCAGCCGGTCGACGCCGTAGAGCGGCACGCGCCGGTAGTCGCCGATGATGCGGCCGCGGCCGTAGGCGTCGGGCAGGCCGGTGACGATGTGCGAGCGGCGGGCGCGCAGGATCTCGGGCGTGTAGGCGTCGAAGACGCCGTCGTTGTGCGTCTTGCGGTGCTTGGTGAAGATCTCGCGCACCTGCGGGTCCACGGGGAAGCCGTAGCTCTCCAGGCTGCTCTCGACCATGCGCCAGCCGCCGTTGGGGAAGATCGCCCGCTTCAGCGGGGCGTCGGTCTGCAGGCCGACGATCAGCTCGAGCTCGCGGTCGATGTAGCCCGGGGCGTGCGCGGTGATGCTGCTCGGGATCTGCGAGACGTCGAGCACGCCGCGCTCGCGCTCGAGCGCGAACAGCTCGCCCAGCTCGGCCCAGAGGCGGCGCGTGCGCTCGGTCGGGCCGGCCAGGAAGGAGGCGTCGCCCTCGTAGGGCGTGTGGTTGCGCTGGATGAAGTCGCGGACGTCGATCTGCTCTTGCCAGAGGCCGGGGGCGAAGCCCTCCCAGGCGGCGCACTGGACTGGCTGTGTGATGCTCTCTATGGTCACGGTGCTGACCCTTCTGCGAGGCCGGTGGCGCGGCCCGAATGGTGATTTATTTCACGAGCACATAGTAGCACCGTCGCGGCCGCCCTTCGGGCGATAACCCTCCCCTCCAGGGTAGAGGAACGACAACCCGGGCCGCGCGGCGCCATCGGGGGCTACGCGCGCACAAAGATCTGCCGGCAGCGGTCGAGGAGCACATCGAGCCGCGGATCGCGCGCCTCGCGGGCGTTCCGGCCCATGCGCCGCACCGTCTCGATCGCCTGCCGGTTGCTGTGCCCGTGCCTCGCGACGAGCCACGCCGCGGCGACGTGCCCGGTGCGCCCGATGCCGCCCGAGCAGTGGATCACCACGGGCTCACGCTGGCGCTCGGCGCCAAAGAGGAAGGGCAGCACCATATTGATGAGCGCGTGCTCATCGACGAGCGTAAAGTCCTCGGTGGGCGCCCAGCACACGCGCCCCGCCCCGAAATAGGCGCGGTACCGCCCCAGCAGGCCTCCGGGATAGTACGCCAGCTGCCCCTCCGGGAGCAGGCACACGACCCGCCGGATGCCCCGCCCGCACATAAACGCCAGCCACTCGTCCACAAACGCGGGCGGCACCCGCGAGAGCGGGTAGCCGGGCCGGCGCGCCCCGAAGACGAGGCGCTCCCCCACCATCGCGGGGCCAAACCCGCGCCTCGGATGGGAGAGCGCCCGCAGGGCCCAGCGGGGGAGATGGTCTACAAGCATTCGGTTGCGCGCTCGCTCGGGAATGCGGTTAACAGCACAAGGATAAGGATCAACTTCTAAATCTCCACTTCCTCTGGGAAGCCGTAGCGTTTGTGATCGCAGAGAAACCGAACACTCAGCGGCTGTTCGGAGGGCCATCGCGGCATGAGCAGCATCCCGCGAGCGCAAAGGGTTTCCCCCTGATCGTAATAGTGTTGGGCTACGGTCGCCTCAATTCTTTCCAAGAGCCGGGGCTCAACGCCTGTTTCGATGATAAAAATAGCAGTTCCCGCCATTTGCGCCCTGGCGTACGACATAATCTCTTCCTTGCGGGCTTGATATTCAGCCCGTTTCTCGGGCGTCCATCCCCATCCTTTCCATAACTGTTTTCTTGCACCTTGTTGAGCAGCAAGCAGATCAAGAATATTGTACTCGCCATAGAGATACGCCCGCGTCTGCTCTAGAAAGCGTGAGCGTACTGGCGGCGCGTAACCCCAACACTGTAAGGCAGAAAGCCATCAAGATAGGAGACAGGCATCAAGTAAACGCCGGGGATTTTCTCGAGAGGCGGCAGCCAGCTTTCATATTTTGGCCAGCCACGTGGCCCCGAGATTGGGAGTTTACGGATTGCCATAAGTCTGTGATGCCGCGTAGAGGGTTTTTAAAAGCGACGCCATTCCATACTTCGGAACGAACCTATTCAGGGACATTCTATGCGCCAACTCAAAGAGCTTCAAGCGATCAAAAAGCAAGTCTGCAGCCTAGTAGCGGGCACAGACAGAAACACCGGCGTGGAATGGGTTGGCACCCTCCCCGGGGCCGCCGGACTCCAGCGAGCCGGCCGGGACGCCCCGGGGCGCCAGCGCGCCTCGACGACAGTGCCCACGCGGCATGACCGCAGAGCCGATGGCATAGCAGAGCCATCGGCTTTGGGGTCCAGCGGCGCAGCCCCGGC
>CALJIC010000273.1 GCA_937974195.1 uncultured Roseiflexaceae bacterium
TTGCCGCAGCCCGGGGCGCGCCATCGGCCTCGCCCGGCTGACGGGCGACAGGGGGGAGGGCCGGCGCGCGCGGCGGACGCTTGCGCGGGTAGCGTTGGAACAGCTGCGCGAGCATCGCGGGGTCGGGCCCCCTGCCGGAGGGTGTAGCCTCGCCCGCGTCCGCCGGCTGCGCCGGCGCGGGCGCGCGCTCCGCCGGGCGATCGACAGGGGGCGGCGGCGGCGCCGCATCTGGCCTCGCGGGCACTACAGGAGCCGGCGCTGCGGATATCGGCGCTGGAGCTACAGGAGCCCGCGCTGGCAAGCGCTCCACCGGGTGCCCGGCTGGCGGCGGAGGCGGCGCCGCGCCAGCGCTCGCGGGCGGCGGCGCCGCATCTGGCCTCGCGGGCACTACAGGAGCCGGCGCTGCGGGTATCGGCGCTGGAGCTACAGGAGCCGGCGCGGGCGCGCGCTCCGCCGGGCGGCCGGGCGGGGGTGAGGGCGGCGCCGCATCCGGCCTCACAGGTGGTATCTCTGGCGGCGCCAGCTCAGCGCCAGCCCCCCCCTGCGGCTCCAGGTACGGCGCCGGCGCGAGCGCGCGCTCCAGCGGGCGATCGGCGGGAGGCGGGGGCGACGCGGGCGCCGACGAGATAGGGCGCACAAAGCGCACGCCGGCCGGGGCGGCGCCGGCCGGGGAATATCGAGACGCCGCGCCCCGTCCAAAGGCCCGGTGGCGGAGAAGCCGTTCCAGCAGGGTACGACGCAGCATCTTCCTCACCCGAGCTGCAGGCCGTCGTGCGCCAGCTCAAGGGTCTCAACCGCCGCCACGCTCGCGCCGGCCTCCAGCTGAGGGCCCACCCAGCGCACGGGGTAGGCGTTGATGAAGTTCCAGCGCCGCAGCTCCTGGCCCGCCTCGTCGAACAGCACGACCGAGATGTTGCGCCGGTCCATGGTCTTGCCATAGGCGATGTCCATGTACCAGCGGAACAGCTTGTCTGAAGCGGCCATGCCGTGCTTCAGGGTCAGCCGCCCCACCCGCGTGCGCCCCGGCAGCTGGTGCACGAAGCCGTTGTTGCCGCCCTCGGCGTACTCGAAGATCTCCGTCTCCACCTGGAGCCCGCTCAGCTCGGTGAAGAGCGCCTGGGCCTCGTTGCCAATGATCACGTAGAAGCGGCCGGTTGTGACCGTCGGTTCCACCATGTTTAGCGCCTCCCCCTGCCGCCGCGCCCGGACCTGGCCTGCTCCAGGCGGATGTCCTCTCGGAGCAGGCGGTAGACCAGCTCGGCCAGGCGGTTCAGGTCGACCGCGGGCGGCGCGGCGGGCGCGGCCGGCTCGGGCGGGGCCTGGGGGTCGTCCAGCGGTCGGTCATCGAAGGGCATGGTCACCCCCCAAGGTCGAGCATAAAGCGCTCGCCGCAGCGCGGGCACTGGGTCTCCGCCACCCCCTCGCCGCCGCCGTTGACCCGCTCGTACAGGTCCTGGAGGTAGGTGAAGTCGGTGGCGAAGAGCCGCTCGATCAGCTCGGGCGTGACCTCGGGCAGGCTGCCCAGGCGCACCACCACCCGGCTGAGCAGCAGGATGCCCAGGTAGGCCTCGTTGGCCCGCACGCGCGGGTGCCCGAGCGGCTCCACCTCGTCTAGCGCGGTGGCGCGGCGCATCAGCCCCTCGCGGTGCAGCGTGCCGCGCTCGTCGATGTAGCCGCAGGGCAGGGTGAACGCAAACTCTGTCTGGAGCATAGCCGCCGAGAAGGGCCGGGGAGCCCGCGGCGCCCCCGGCCCTCCCGCTACCTGGTCCGTAGGAACCCCTCGATCGCCAGCTCGATCTGCTCGACGCCGACCTGCCCGCTGCCGGCGCTCAGGTTGGGCGAGCTCACCCTCACGGGCCAAGCGGCGATGAGCTCCCACTCGGCCACGGTCTGCCCCTGCGGGTCGACCAGCGCGATCGTGCCGTTCTTCCGCTCCTGCTTGCCCTCGGCCACCGCGGTGATCCAGTTCCACAGCTCCAGGCTGTTGGTGATGCCCTTGGAGAGCGTGATATTGCCGTAGGTGATCGGGCCGGGGATCTTCCGGATGCGGGTGGCGCCCTTTGGGTCCACCGACTTATGGACGATCACCTGGTTCGAGCTGCTTAGGCCGCTGCACTCGGTGAAGTAGCCCGTGACCGCGCCCTGGAGATCGAGATAGAACGACTGGCCAAGGATCGGGTCGCCGCCCGATCCGGGGACGGTCTTGCCCGGTACGCTCATAGCGCCTCCTTAGTTACGCGACTACAGATCGCGCTTCAGACCCTCGTGGACGATCGTGACCTCCTCGATCGAGACCTCGTCGCTCTCGGCGTTGAGCGCCGGGCCCGAGACCTGGCTTGGCCAACCGTTCGCGAAGGTCCACGAGGCCACCACCTCGCCGGCCATGTTGAGCATCTCGATCGTCCCGTCGCAGCGGGCCTCGTCGACCTTGCCCTCCTCGACCATCCTCCGCCACTCCCAGATCTTGGTGTTGTCGGTGACCGCGCGCTTGAGCACGATATCGCCGAACTCGACGCTGACGCCCGGGATCTGGCGGTAGACGCGCATGCCCTGGGCATTGACCGTGACCGACTGCACCGAAGGGACTTTCATCTCGAGGCCGCTGACCTCGGTGAAGTAATCGATGTCGCCGAGGTGCGGGATCTTGACCCGAAAGTGAAATGAGACAAACGGATCGATATCGGACATCAGACCCTCTCCTGATCAGAAGCGGTGCGCCAGCGTGCGATTGGGAACACGGTGCGGCCCGTCGTCCGGGCGGGCCGCACCGGCCACACCACTCGCTACGCGCCGCCGCCCGCGAACTGGCTGAAGCGGAAGACGACGAACTCGGCGGGCTTCACCGGGGCCAGGCCGACCTCGATCACCAGGCGCCCCTGGTCGCGCACCTCGGGCGGGTTCAGCTCGGCGTCGCACTTCACGTAGAAGGCCTCGGCCGGCGTCGAGCCGAAGAGCATGCCGTCGCGCCAGACGGTGGTGAGGAAGGCGCTGACATCGCGGCGCACCTGCGACCAGAGGGAGGGGTCGTTCGGCTCGAAGACCACCCACTGGGTGCCGTTCTCGATCGACTTCTCGACGTAGTTGAAGAGCCGGCGCACGCTGATATAGCGCCAGGCCGCGTCGCTGCTCAGCGTCCGCGCGCCCCAGATCCGCACGCCGCGCCCGGTGAAGGTGCGGATGCAGTTGATGCCGCTGGGGTTGAGCGTATCCTGCTCGCCCTTGGTGATCTCGAGGGCGGGCTCGAGCACGCCGCGGATCACCTCGTTGGCGGGCGCCTTATGGACGCCGCGCTCGCTGTCGTTGCGCGCCCAGACGCCGGCGATGTGGCCGCAGGGCGGCACGGCGATCGGCTTGCCGTCGGGGCCCATCACCTTGATCCAGGGGTAGTAGAGGGCGGCGAACTTCGAGTCGAAGTTGCTCTCCGTCTCGCGCCAGCGCTTGACCTCCTGGGGGCTGAGGTCGGGCAGGGGGTCGATGATCGCCATGCGGTCCGCCAGGCGCTCGGCGTGGGCGATCATCGCCAGCTGCACGGCCTTCACGCCGGCGCGGTCCAGCGCGCCCGAGAGGTAGGCCGACATCAGGTCGGGCACGCAGATCATGGTCACGTCCTCGGCGATCTCGAGGCCCTCGACGCCGGAGCGCTCGGAGACATCGCCGATGATCTGCGGCGCCTTGATCGCGGGCGGCGCCTCCAGGGCGGCCGCCTTGATGATGTAGTTGCCCAGCTCGGGCGCCCGGTCGGCGATCGTGCCGGTGGTGGAGGCCTCGGCCACCGTGACGAGGCGGCTGGTCTGGTTGACCTTCTCGACGACGCTGTTGCCCTTCTTGCCGAGGTTGACGTTCTCGAAGACCTCGGCGATGTCGCCCATGCTCACCCGCAAAGTAAAGGCGCCGTCGGGCTGCGCCTCGCCGGTGGGCGGCTCAACGCTGATCTGGATGTCGGAGGTCGGGGCGCCCTGGGGCGTGAAGGTGAGCGAGGCCACCGCCTTGGAGGAGCGGCTGGGCAGCTGCAGGGCCTGGGCCGAGCGGTCCTCCTTGTCGCTGGAGGGCGGGGCGATGCGCGTCACGTAGCAGCGCCCGCCGCCGTTGAGGAAGTAGCCGTAGACTGCGTGCGAGAGAAAGGCCCCAGGCAGGTGCGGGTTGCGGGCGCCGCCCTCCTCGAGGGCGCCGAAGGTGTTGACGTACTGCGTCCAGTTGGTGATCAGCACCGGCTTGTTCACCGGCCCGGCGGGGGCGAAGCCGACGAAGGCCGCCGTGGCAGTGCCGACGCCCTCGATCGGGCGGGGGCCGGTGTTCACCTCCTCAATGTAGACGCCTGGGGACAAATACTCGGGCATCGAGCGGCTCCTTTCAACCAAGGTCGATATCGAACACGGCTGCGGCTGGGTCTACCGATAATGTGTGCGGTTGGTAGCCGGGGGCTGATACGAGCAGCCGTGCCGACTCCGCCCGGCGAAGGAGCAAGGAGTAGCGTCCCTGACTGTCGGTCACCGCCTGTTCGGCGCTGCCCTCCAGGGCCACGACAGCGCCTGCGATCGGCGCCCCGCCGGCGCGCACCACGCCGGCGATGCGCACCCACTCGCGGTCGAGCGGGCCGCCCGCGCCCCCGAGCGGAGCCTCGTCGCGCGGCTCGGCTCCGAGGCGGAACTGGAGCGAGCGCTGCAGCACCGCCGGCGCCTCCAGCGTGAGCTCCAGGTCGAGCGGGGCGATCACGGTGTAGAGCAGCCCCGGACGCAGGGGCAGGTTGAGGGTGTTCCAGAGCTCGGTCAGGCTCGGGGCCTCCTCGTAGCGCCCCACGCGGGTGTGCAGCTGCAGCCCGCCCGTGGCCATCCCGGCCGGCTGCAGCTCCTCGGGGAGCGGGTTGTACTTGAGCAGCGTGGCGAGGGTGCGCCAGATCAGCGTGTGCTCGTCGCTGGGCTCGCGGCTCCAGGCCGTGACCATATAGCGCAGGTTGAAGCGGCGCGGCGCCAGGCGCTGCGCGACCCGGCCGTTCGCGACCGTGGTCTGCCGCGCGGTGCTGCGCAGATCCAGGTGCTCTTCGAGGTCGAAGAGGAAGAAGTTGATCGTGGGGCGAAGTCTCGAGTCGACCCACTGCTGGGTCGGCTGCTCGAAACGTACCTCGACTTCAGCAGGGTCAAAGCCAGCACGCTCGAAGATGAGGCGCTCGACGATCTGGTTGATTGCTGTTAGCATCGAGCTCGGCCTAGCACACGCGCGCCCTAACGCTCCTCAGTCGTCCGCCCTCGACAATCTCGCGCCCTGGGACAGGAAAGAAACTTCTTATCTCTGGGGAAGATCGAAACCACTATTCAACGCGATCATTACACAGCCATTACGAGCTGGCCGCCTCACGAGCGCGCCATGCGCTCGGCCTCCCGCTCGTAGGCGTCGCCGGCGGGGGTGACGGTCAGCGGGCCGCCCGCGGGCATGGAGCGCTGCTGAACCACGTGGGTGAGCTCGTGGGCCAGCAGGCGCTGGTCGGCGGGGCTGGCGCCCTCGCCCAGAAAAATGTCGCTGCCGGTGGTAAAGGCCCGGGCGCTCACCTGGCGGGCCAGCTCCTGCGCCGGGGCGCCCGTATGGACGCGCACCTCCTCGAAGCTGGTGGCGAAGCGCTGCTCCATCGCCTGGCGCATGCCCGCGGAGAGGGGCGCGCCGCGGCCGCGGCGCGCGTTGATCTCGCTCGCGAGCTCGCGGCTCACCGGGCCGCCCTCGGCGCCGATCTCCGGCCCCTCGCTGAGGAGGCGGGCCAGGCCGCGGTTCCCGAGCTGGCGCTGCAGCCTGAACAGGGGCGAGTCGGGCCGCGCCGGGGCGGCCGCCGACGGGCGCCGCGCCCCGCGATCCGCGGCGGGCTGGTGTTCATACTGCCGCTGAGTCATCGTGCTACTCCGAGCCGGCGCCCGCGGGCGGCGCTACGGGCTAAGCTGCTTCAGGGCCTCGGTGGCCATCATCAGCGCGTGCGGCGTCTCGTCCCAGCTCGTCGCCCCCTCCGGGCCGGCCCAGCCCCAGCGGCTCCGGTGAAGGTCGCTCTCCACCACCACCAGGCGCCGGCCGGCGGGCAGGCGCTGGAAGCGCCGCGCCTCGTCGAGGGCCGCGAGCAGATCCTCGAGGAGGCCGAAGCGCCCCCCGATCCGCCCGCTGGCCTCCACATTATCGGTGTACACGCCGCCCCAGAGCGTCTGCAGGAAGACCGCGAGCGGCCCGAGCACCAGATAGTAGTGCAGCGCCCAGGAGTTGACGCCGTGTCCGTCGTGGCCGATCAGGAGATAGTCGGCGGCGGCGGGGGCGAGCGCCTCCGCGACGAAGCGGGGCAGATTGTACATCTCTGAGTCCCGCTCGCACGTGCCGAAGGTCCATGGGCCGAGCCGGCGCAGCGCGCCGGCCAGCCCGGCCGGGACTGGCGGAGGGGGCAGCTGGTGCTCGATGAACAGGGCGTCGAGCTCGCGCTGCACAGGGCTGACCGCAGGAAGGCAATTCAATGGATCAAGCTCCTGGCGGCGCAGGATCAGAGGTTGGCGACCTTGATCGTAAAGCCGTTCGTCGTCCCGACATGCTTCAGGGCCTCGCGCACGTCGCTCTCACGCTCCTTCAGGTAGTCATCCTTTCGCGACTCCAGCTGCTCCTTGTAGGTGCGCTTGTCCCACTTGGTCACCAGCCGGTCCTTCTTATCTTTCAACAGCGAGGCGATATAGGCGCGGGCCTGCTCGAGGCGCTTCAGCGTCTGCTCGATCTCCTCGGCCGTGAGCAGCCCGGTGAGCGCCTTGCGCACCTTGGCAGGGAAATCCGGCTCCATGATGCGCTTGGCCACCCGCTCATCGATGAATGAGGGCAGCCCACGATAGTGGTGGAAGTCTTTGGTGGCGTTCAACTTGACGCCAAAGGAGAAATCATTGTCGATGCCCCGGATCTCGCCCTGGCGGGTCACTATCACATTGCCGCGATGGCGGTCGAACTGGCCGGCGATCGCGTCGAGCAGCTGCAGGTTGGAGAGCCCGCGCTGGATGCTCTCCTGCGAGAAATCGAGATTGCCGATGACTGTCTGGCCGATGACCTAGATCGGAAGAGCGTCGTGTAGGGAAAGAGTGTAGA
>CALJIC010000274.1 GCA_937974195.1 uncultured Roseiflexaceae bacterium
CGAAGCCGCCACACTGCCATGCCGCTTTTACGCGCCATCTCTGAATCGGAGCGGGGCAGAAGCGGCGCCTGCGTCGCCCCGGAAGGCAGGCGGTCGGAATGACCGCGCGATCGTATACTTGAAAGATATCGATACCAGAGGTGTAGCATGTTTCGCACCCACACCTGCGGCGAGCTGCGGCCTGAGCACGCCGGCCAGGAGACGGTGCTCGCCGGCTGGGTTCACCGCCGGCGCGACCACGGGCCGCTGATCTTCATCGACCTGCGCGACCGCTACGGCATCACCCAGGTGGTCTTCGACGCCACCACCGCCCCGGAGGCGCACGCGGTGGCCGCCGAGTCCCGCGTCGAGTACGTGCTGCAGGTCCGCGGCCTGGTGAGCCGCCGCCCCGAGGAGGCCGTCAACCCCGAGATCCCCACCGGCGGGATCGAGGTGCGCGCCGTCGCCGGCACCATCCTCAACGAGGCCCGCACCCCGCCGATCTACATCAACAAGGAGGGCGGCGAGGACGAGTCGCTGCGGCTGAAGTACCGCTACCTGGACCTCAGGCGCGCCCGCATGCAGCAGAACCTCATCCTGCGCCACCGGGTGATCAAGTTCATCCGCGACTTCCTCGACAAGGAGGGCTTTCTCGAGATCGAGACCCCGATCCTGATCAAGTCCACCCCCGAGGGCGCCCGCGACTACCTGGTGCCGAGCCGCATCCACCCCGGCGAGTTCTACGCCCTGCCCCAGAGCCCGCAGCAGCTCAAGCAGCTGCTGATGGTCGCCGGCTTCGACAAGTACTTCCAGATCGCCCGCTGCTTCCGCGACGAGGACCAGCGCGCCGACCGGCAGCCGGAGTTCACGCAGCTCGACATGGAGATGAGCTTCGTCGACCAGGAGGACGTGCTCAAGCTGATCGAGCGCCTGTTCACCGAGCTGGTGCGCGAGGTGACGCCGACCAAGCGCCTGATCACCCCCTTCCCGCGCCTGACCTACGCGGAGGCGCTCGAGCGCTACGGCTCCGACAAGCCGGACCTGCGCTACGGCCTCGAGCTGGTGAACCTCAGCGACACCGTGGCGCACAGCCAGTTCGTCGTCTTCCGCGATGCGCTGGCGGCCGGCGGGCAGGTCAAGGGCCTCCGCATCCCCGGCGCCGGCTCCTACTCGCGCCGGCAGATCGACGAGGTGGTGGAGCTCGCCCGGCAGGCCGGGGCGCGCGGGCTGCTCTGGGCCGTGCCCCAGGCCGGCGGCGAGGTCCGGTCCAGCTTCGGCAAGAACGTCACACCGGAGGAGCTCACCGCGATCGTCGCCCGCCTGGAGGGCCAGCCCGGCGACCTGCTGCTGATCGTCGCCGACCAGCCGCCGACCGTCGCGGCGGTGCTGGACCGACTGCGCCGCGAGTTCGCCGAGCGCCTCGGGCTGGCCGACCCGAACGTGCTGGCGTTCGGCTGGGTGCTCGACTTCCCGCTGGTGGAGTGGAACGAGGACGAGGGCCGCTGGGACGCCGTCCACCACCCCTTCACCGCCCCGCGCGACGAGGACCTGCCGCTGCTGGACACTGACCCCGGCCGGGTGCGCGCCAAGGCGTACGACCTCATCCTGAACGGGTACGAGGCCGGCGGCGGCTCGATCCGAATCCACCGCCGCGACGTGCAGCAGAAGCTGTTCGACCTGCTGGGCATCAGCCGCGAGACGGCCCAGGCGCAGTTCGGCCACATGCTCGAGGCGTTCGAGTACGGCGCCCCGCCGCACGGCGGGATCGCCCCCGGCATCGACCGCATCTGCATGATCCTGGCCGGCGAGCCGACGATCCGCGAGGTGATGGCCTTCCCCAAGACGCAGCAGGCGGCCGACCTGATGACCGGGGCGCCCTCGCCGGTGGACGAGCGCCAGCTGAAGGAGCTGCATATCAGGCTGGTGAGCGACGATTGAGGCCTGGGGCCCGCTGGCGCCGCACCACTCCGCCCAGGCTGCGATCTGCGCGCCTCACGCTGCAACTCTGAGGGCACAGCGATGAAGATCTACACCAAGACCGGCGACGCCGGCGAGACCGGGCTGTGGGGCGGGCGGCGGGTGCCCAAGGACTCGCTGCGCGTCCACGCCTACGGCACGGTGGACGAGTGCAACGCGGCGATCGGGCTCGCGCGCGCCGCGGGGCTGCCGCCCGAGCTCGACGCGCTGCTGGAGCAGGTGCAGAGCCAGCTCTTCGTCGTCGGCGCGGACCTGGCGACGCCGGGCGAGGCGCCGAGCATCCCGCGGGTGGGCGCGGCCGAGGTGACCTTCCTGGAGGAGGCGATCGACAGGCTGGACGCGGGCCTGGAGCCGCTGCGCCAGTTCATCCTGCCCGGCGGCTCGCCGGCGGCCGCCCACCTGCACATGGCGCGCACCGTGTGCCGCCGCGCCGAGCGCTGGCTGGTGAGCCTCGCGCGCGAGGAGCCGGTCAACCCGCAGGCCGGCGTGTACCTCAACCGGCTCTCGGACTTCCTGTTCGTCGCGGCGCGGGCTGCGAACGCGGCCGCCGGCACGCCCGACGTCCCGTGGGTCAGCCCCAGATCGCGGTAGATGCCGGGGTATCGGCACGTTGCACGTGTCTGTGAGGCGGAGCGCTTCGGCACACCTCAGACGCGTGCAACGTGCCAGCGCCTACGTCACCTCAACCCTGAAGGTCGCCGTCTCCTGGAAGCCGCCGGCCGTCACGCGCACGTCTAGCTCCCAGATGCCGAGCATCGAGAAGAACTCCCCGCGCGCGACGTAGCGGCCGGGGCCGTCCGGCTGCGCCAGAACCTCGGGCGAAGCCATGCCCATGTCACGCATCACCGGCGCGATCACCACCCGCTCGGCCGTCACCGGCTGGCCCGCCCGGTCGAACACCTCGATCGTCGCGGTGCGCTCCTGGATGCTCTCGCCCTCCAGGCGCAGCGTCACCCGGTAGCTATCGGTCTCCGCCGTCTGGGGCGCCGGCCCGCCGCACCCGGCGAGCAGCACTGCGGCGCAGAGAAGCAGCACAATCTGTCGCATGAGATTCTGATCCCCGAAGGGGTGCGCCTGCGAGCGGCGGGGCCGCCTCGCGCGAGCGCACCTAGGCCACATCCAACGCCATCGGCACCGTGATAATCTGCCCGTCGAGCTGGAACTGCGCCCACAGGTAGTAGCGGCCGGCGCTCGGGAAGGTATACACGAAGCGGATATCCGGCCCGTAGCGCATGCCCTGCCCGAGCGTCCCGGGCGGCGGCATCGGCTCGGCCGCGTGCACGTGCCCGAAGGTCACGCCGTCCACGTCGCGCACGATCAGGTGCCCGGCCATGCCCAGCCAGGGCTGAACGTCCTCCACCGGCCGGTCGCCGTCGCTCAGGCTGAAGGTCAGCACCGCCTGCTGCCCCGCCCGCAGCTCGTCGGACGACGAGCTCACGTCGATCTCGATCCCGTCGACCGTGCGCCGGCCCAGCCCCATTGGCTCGCTCACGCCCTCGGCGGTCTCGCCGCCCACCACGAAGTCCCGCTCGACGATCTGCGTGCCGCTCTGGTGGCGCGCGATCTCCACGTAGGCGGTGTAGCGCCCGGGCCGGCGCGGCGTGAGCGTGGTCACGAAGCTGCCGGGGGCGATGCGCGCCGGGTGCAGGTGCTCGAAGTCGGCGCTCGCCTCGTCGATCACCACCACGTGCATCAGCGCCTCGTGGTGCGGCGAGAGGTCGTCCACCGGCAGGCCCGTCCCGCCGTCGGTCAGCTCCAGCGTCAGCGTCATCGGCTGCCCGGCCACCGGGATGGCCGGCTCGCTGCGCAGCGCGACGTTGACGTGCGGCCGGCCCTGGCTCTCCACCACCGCCGCGCTGTCCGCGCTGAAGGAGTCCGCCACCTGCTGGGCGCCGAAGATCGCCGCGGCCACGCCGCAGGCGAACGCGGCCTGCCCGATCACCCATGTCGTGCGGCGCGGCGCCGGCCGGCCCTGGCTCTGCGCGACGCCGGCCACCACCACCCCGGTGAGCAGCAGCAGGAACAGCGCGCCCAGCGAGACCAGCAGCGGCACGGTGTTGGGCGGCAGCGGCGCCGGCGTCACCGTGAACGGGATCACCGCCACGCCGTCGCCGCGCGGCCCCTCGGCGCGCACCTCGAGGTCCCAGTCGCCCGGCCGGTCCAGGTCCAGCTGGGCCTTGTAGACCACCGGCGTGCCCGGGAGTGTCGCGGTGGTCACCGCCTCGGCGTTCGCGAGCGACTTGCCGCGCGGGGCAGCCCGCAGCGTCAGCAGCGCGCCCTCCAGGTCCTCGCGCGAGGAGATCGACAGGAACAGCGGCGCCGGCACGGCCGGCGGCAGCTCGAAGGTGATCGAGATCTCGTAGGGCCCGATCGACTGCGTGATCGTCTGGATCGGGCCGCTGTCGCCCACGTGGGCGTGTATCGCAGGGGGGGCCAGCAGCGCGAGCAGCAGCCCGATAAGCGCGGGGAGCGAGTAGCGTTTCCTGAACATCTCAGCTTTCCATCTCCTAACTTCTCGGCCACATGATACCATCACACGCCGCGCGGTGGCCCGCCGGTGGGGTTGGGGAGGCGCAGCCTCATCTCTGTCTCCGTGGAGGGCCTGCGGCCCTCCACACCATCCCGTAGGCAGCAGGCGGGCGGAACAGTATTTATTGCGCCGGCGATACGGATGCACTCAGCCTCCGATTCACAGCGCGCCTTGACGCGCCCGCCCGCCGGATGCTATGCTTTCGATCTATCAGCCACAGGGGCCGGAGGGAGAGACCCTCCACCCGCCTCTCAGCACATCGTATTAAGCCGGCAACCGCGGACTGCGAAGGCTGCATGCGCCACCTAACATCCCTTTGCGCCGCGCTGATCCTGGCGCTGGCGCTCCCACCAGCGCCGCCAACCAGCCGCGCGGCGCCGCACCCTTCGGCCGAGGCGACCATCACCGCTGACCCGGCGTCCCTCACCGTGACCGTCCCGCTCGGCGAGCGCGCCACCCAGACGCTGCGCCTGGCGGGCGTGACGCAGCCGGGCGGCGTGGCGGTGTTCGAGGCCCAGCCCGCTGCGCCCAAGGCGCTGCACACCGGCCCGGCCCGCGTGCCGCTGCCGCCCCAGCGCGAGCGCATCGACCCGGCGATCGCCGCCGAGGCCGCCAAGTCGCTCGACGGCCGGGCGGACTTCGTGGTCTTCCTCAATGACCAGGCCGACCTGAGCGCCGCCTACGCCATCCGCGACTGGGCCGAGCGCGGGCGCTTCGTCTACCGCACGCTGACCGAGCACGCCGAGCGCACCCAGCGCGACCTGCGCGCGGCGCTCGCCGCCCGCGGCGTGCCCTTCCAGCCGCTCTGGATCGTCAACGCCGTGCGCGTCCGCGGCACCCAGTCCGACATCCAGGCCATCGCGGCCAGGGCCGACGTGGCGCTGCTGCGCGCCAACCGCATCCACGCGCTCCCGCCGCTCGCCAGCCCCAAGAGCGACTCGGACCTGCAGCACTGCAGCCCCGACGAGCCCGCCAACCCGGTGTGCTGGAACATCCGCCGCATCGGCGCCGACCGCGTCTGGCGCGAGTTCGGCGTGGACGGGAGCGGCGTCACGGTCGCGAACATCGACACCGGCGTCGTCTTCGACCACAGCGCGCTCGCGCGCCAGTACCGCGGCAACCTGGGCGCCGGGGAGATCAGCCACAGCTACAACTGGTTCGACCCGCAGGGCAGCCTGCTGGCGCCGACCGACACCAACGGCCATGGCACCCACACGATGGGGACGATCGTCGGGCGGGGCGCGGGCACGCCCGAGCAGCCCTCCTTCGGCGTCGCGCCCGGCGCGCGCTGGATCGCGGCGCAGGGCTGCCAGAACATCGTCTGCCCCGAGTTCGACCTGATCGCCGCCGCCCAGTGGCTGCTGGCGCCCACCGACCTGGCGGGCGAGAACCCGCGCCCGGACCTGCGCCCGATGATCGTCAACAACTCCTGGGCCGGTGCAGGCGGCAACGACTGGTACGCCGGCTACACCGCCGCCTGGCGCGCGGCCGGCATCTTCCCGGTGTTCGCCGCCGGCAACGCCGACACCGCGCGCTCCCAGTCCTGCAGCAGCATCAGCTCCCCCGGCGACTACCCCGACGTCGTCGCGGTCGGGGCAACCGACTCCGCAGATACGGTCGCCAACTTCAGCCTGCTCGGCCCGGCGGCCGACGGGCGCCTCAAGCCGGATTTCGTCGCGCCCGGCACGCATACGGCCGGCCAGGTCGGGATTCTCTCGGCGTACTACCCCGACACCACCAGCTACCGCGACCTCCAGGGCACCTCGATGGCCGCCCCGCACGTGGCCGGCCTGGTCGCGCTGCTGTGGTCGGCCAACCCCGAGCTGATCGGCGACTACGACGCCACCTACGAGATCCTGCGCGCCACGGCGCTCCCCGTGAGCGACACGCGCTGCGGCGACCCTCTGGGCGCGCCGAACAACGTCTACGGCCACGGCCGCATCGACGCCTACGGCGCGGTCGCTCTGGCGCGGGTGGATGTGCCCTGGCTGGAGCTCGCGAGCACCCGCCCGGCCGTCGCCGCCGACGGCAGCGCCGAGCTCGAGGTCACGCTCGCCGCCGACCGCACGCCCGGCCCAGGGACCTACAGCGCGCGGCTGCAGATCTACGGCGCCGATCTCGGCCAGCCGCCGGTGACCATCCCGGTGACCATGATCGTGACGCCGATCGCGTCGCCGGCGATCGTCACCGGGCGCGTCCTGAGCGCCGATAGCGGCCAGGGGCTCGCCGCGACGGTCGGCGCCCTGGGCGGCCTCGGCGTCGCCACCGACAGCAGCGGCGCCTACACCCTCGTGCTCAAGCCGGGCGAGTACACGCTCACCGCGTCCGCGCTCTCGTACCTGCCCGGCACCCAGGTCGTCGACGCCCAGCCGGGGACGACGCAGCTCGACATCGTCCTGCAGCCGGACCAGCCGCGGATCGGCCTCTCCGCCGCCCAGCTGAGCGCCGAGCTGGCGTTCGGCCAGGGGCAGCGCATCAGCGTGACGCTCACGAACCCCGGGCGCCGCACGCTGCACTACGCGGCCAGCGCGCCCACGGCCCACTTCACGGTCCGGCGCAGCGACAGCGGGGAGCCCGACGCGCCCGCCTTCCGCTGGGTCGATCTCCCGTCCGACGCGCCCAGGCTCGAGCTCGGGAACGACACGTTCGTCGAGGAGGTGCCGCTCGGCATCTCGTTCCCGTTCTACAGCTACGTGTTCACCGAGACGCTGGTCACCTCCGATGGCATGCTGACCTTCGACGTGCCCTTCGGCTACCACGGGCCGACGACCCGCTGCTTCCCGGCCGACGAGATCGGCTTCTACCTGATCGCGCCGCTGCGCGCCGACCTCGACCCCGAGCGCGGCGGGGCGGTGCGCTACAGCACGGTGGGCGACGGCCAGACGTTCGTGCTGAGCTACGAGGGTGTGCCGCGCGACGACGGGCCGGCGGACGAGACCTACACCTTCCAGGCGCTCCTGCACCGCGACGGGCGGATCGTGTTCCAGTACAAGTCGCTCCCGCCGCCGATCCCGGCGATCAGCGCGGGCGTCCAGCGCTCGCCCTGGGACTACCAGGAGATCGGCTGCGGGGCCGGGCTGGCGCTTGCCGAAGGGCTCGCGATCGAGCTGCGGCCCCAGCCTCCATCCTCAGAGTGGCTCGCAGTCATCCCCGCCGAAGGGGCGCTGGGGCCAGGCGAGCAGGCGCAGCTCGAAGTGCTGCTGAGCTGGACGCGGCCGTCCGGGCCCGGGCCCTACCGCGCCAGCGTGCGCCTGACCAGCAACGACCCGCGCAGCCCGACGGTGACGCTCCCGGTCGAGGTGCGCATGCTGCCGGCGCCGTACGAGCAGGCGCTGCCGGCTGTCCTCCGCCCGTAGAATGGTATAATGGCCGCCGATGTACCCGCTCCACCCGTTCACCGTCCATCTACCGATCGGCCTGCTGATCGGCAACGCCCTGCTCACGCTGCTGTACCTGCGGAGCAGCAACGAGGCGTACGAGACGAGCGCGTACCACTGCCTGTGGCTCGGCTGGCTGCTGCTGCTGCCGGCCGTCGCCAGCGGCACGTTGGACGCCGCGCGCCAGGTGCTGGACCCTGCGAACCCGCGCCCCGACGCGCTCCCCTGGGTCAACGCGCACGCCGGAGTTGGGCTGGCGCTGCTGGCCGTCTACTGGCACGTGTGGCAGCTGCGCCGGCGCCGGCCCGCCATCCTGAGCGAGGCGCGGGCGCGCCGCGGCTACCTCGCCTGGCTCGCGTTCGGCGTGCTGCTGATAGTGCTGGACGGCTGGCTGGGCGGGAAGCTGGTGTACACCTTGCGGCTCGGCGCGTACTAGGCCACAGGCCGTACGCTCTCCGCCGGAAGTTCGGTGGGCCGCTCGCCTGTCGGACGCTTCCTACCGGGAGGTCCGGAGGGCCGCTCGCCTGTCGGACGCTCTCCGCCGGAAGATCCGGAGAGCCGCAGGCCGCCCCGGACGCTTCCTGCCGGGAGGTCCGGAGGGCCGCTCGCCTGTCGGACGCTCTCCGCCGGAAGATCCGGAGGGCCGCAGGCCGCCCCGGACGCTTCCTGCCGGGAGGTCCGGAGGGCCGCAGACCGGACACCTTCCGTCAGGAGATCCGGAGGGCCGCACGGACGCTTCCTGCCGGGAGGTCCGGAGGGCCGCAGGCCCTCCGAGATCCTTATTTTCCTCGCTGCTCTGCGGCGACTATGTCGCCGCAGAGCAGCGAGACAGAACCGAAGGCACCGTGGTGCAGTTACTCATTGAGGCGCTCCGCCGGAGCGCCGCCAACCACCGGAGGAATAGGGATGCTCGGCGCGCTGATGTACTTTCTGCTCTGGCTGCCGCTTAACATCGTCAGGCGCGTGTGGTGGAACTGGAAGGTCGAGGGGGTCGAGAACCTGCCGCCGCGGCCGCAGGGGTGCGTGCTGGCGGCGAACCACCTGAACTGGACGGACATCCACATCCTCGGCGCGTCGCTGCCGCTCTCCCACCGCCCCTGGTGGATCGCCAAGGTCGAGCTGTTCGACAACCGGTTCGCCAACTGGTGGCTGCGCGAGATGCAGTCCATCCCGATCCGGCGCGGCAAGCGCGACCTCGCGGCGCTGGCCGCGGCTGAGGATGCGCTGCGCGCCGGGGCGGCGCTGGTGATCTTCCCCGAGGGCCACCGCAGCGACACCGGGCAGCTGCAGGAGGGCAAGAGCGGCGCCGTGCGGCTGGCGGTGCGCAGCGGCGTGCCGATCGTCCCGATCGCGATCTACGGCACCGAGCGCGGCCTGAGCGGCGCGCTCACGCGCAAGCCGATCCGGGTGCGGATCGGCAAGCCCTACCAGCCGGTCGTCGAGAACCCGGACCACATCCCGCCCGACAAGATGAGCGAGCTGACCGACGAGCTGATGCTGCGCATCGCCGAGCTGATGCCGGAGCAGTACTGGGGCCACTACCGCTCGAAGATGCTGGCGGAGAAGACCGCCTAGGGGGAGGCGGCGCGGCGCTGCTGCGGCGGCCGCGCCAACTGGTAAACCCCCTCTTCCAGGCGCGTTGGGAGAGGGGGCGTGGGTGAGGGCGGCGCCCTCCGTCGTCGCTCGGGCGGCTAGGAGATCAGCCGGCCCTCCTCGGGCTCGCCGAGGATCTTGTTCGTGAGGTAGAGCGCCAGGCGGGTGGCCAGCGCGCTCAGGATGAGGCTCAGCAGCCCGTACACCAGCCGCCGCCGCAGATCGTCATCCATCAGATCACCATCCTCTCCAAACTACTCGCGGCGGCTCATCCCGGCCAGCATCAGCACCCAGTAGAGCAGCTGCATCACCGCCTGCGCCGCGCCGGCCACGTAGGTCAGCGCCGCCGCGTTCAGCATCTCGCTGACGCCAGCGGCCTCCTGGGTCGTCACCAGGCCGTTGCGCGCCAGCATCTCGCGCGCCCGCGCGCTGGCGTTGAACTCCACCGGCAGCGTGACCAGCGAGAAGACCACCGCCGCGCTCATCAGCGCCACGCCGGCCCAGGCGACGCTCAGCCCGCCGCCCGCGAACGCCGCCAGCGCGATGCCGATGAAGAACAGCAGCGTGCCGAGCTGCGAGCCGATGTTGGCGATGCCGACGATCCCCGAGCGCAGCTGCAGCCAGAAGTACCCCTGCTTATCCTGCACGGCGTGCCCGAGCTCGTGCGCCACGATCGCCAGCGCCGCCACCGACGGCACGTGCGCCGACCCCTCCGAGAGGCGGATGACCTTCTCGCGCGGGTCGTAGTGGTCGGTCAGCATGCCCGGCACCAGCTCCACGCCCAGGTGCTCGAGGCGCTCGCTGCGCATCAGCACCCGCGCGACATCGGCGCCGGTGAGGCCCTGCATGTTGCGGACCTCGGAATATTTGCGATAGGTCGACGAGACGCGCCACTGGGCGTAGAGCGCCAGGAGCAGCGCCGGGGCCATAAAGAGTATATAGCGCGGATCGATGAACGGAAAGAACATGCGCACTCCTCCTC
Organism: uncultured Roseiflexaceae bacterium; assembly: GCA_937974195.1. GTDB lineage: Bacteria > Chloroflexota > Chloroflexia > Chloroflexales > Roseiflexaceae > CALJIC01. The sequence goes on from CALJIC010000274.1 coordinate 10,439, forward strand.
TGGTCACCGTCTATGGCGACACGATTTCATTATAGCAGCGGGGCGGCGCGGCAGGCATTAGAGCGCTGTTAGAGCGCCTTTTCGCCCTCGCCCGCGGGCTGCTCACGCGCCGCGCGCACCTGGGCCACCGCCGAGGAGGCGATCTGCGCGGCCCGGGCTGCCACGTCGTCGCTGCGGCGCAGCTCGATGCCGCCCTCGGGCAGTGGCGCGGCTTCGGAGACCGCGCGCCGGAACAGCAGCGCGGCCAGCACGCCGACGATCACGCCCGAGAAGAGACCGGCCAGGAGCAGACGGTTGTCGCTGTCGTACATGTTCATTAAATTTCGCACGTTATCGGATCAAGGATAGTGCAATAATTGTACCGCGAACGGCCGGCGTGTCAACGTGGCCGCCTGCCGCGCGGCGCCCGGGCCGGGGCGCGCGGAGAGAGGCGAGGTGTCCTGGCTTCGCCGGTGCGCCACGCCACCGGCATGGCGTATAATGCGCTCCATGCGCATAGAGATCACCCCCGACCCGCTGGACGAAGACGTCGTGGCCGCCGCGCTCGCCGCCATCGCGCTGTACACTGAGGCCGCGCCGGGCCCGGCCGCACCCGCCCGCCCGGTGTGGCGGACCGCAGCCGTGCTCGCGGCGCAGGGCATCGCGCCGGCCCGCGCGGCGCCGCCGGCCACCTGGGCCGCCGCCGAGCGCATCGGGCGCGCCGCGCGCTGGAGCGGCGGCGCGCTGGATCTGTTCGACTGAGACGAGCTGCACGACGATGAAGTTCGACACGGTGCTGGTCGCCAACCGCGGCGAGATCGCCCTCAGGATCATGCGCGCCTGCAAGGAGCTCGGCCTGCGCACCATCGCGGTGTACAGCGAGGCCGACCGCGACGCGCCGCACGTGTTCTACGCCGACGCCGCCTACCTGATCGGCCCGCCGCCCGCCGCCCAGAGCTACCTCGCGATCGACCGCCTGCTGCAGGTGGCGCGCGAGTCCGGCGCGGGCGCGGTCCACCCCGGCTACGGCTTCCTGGCGGAGAACGCCGCCTTCGCCCACGCCTGCGAGGCCGCCGGGCTGGTCTTCGTCGGGCCGCCTGCCGCGGCGATGGAGCGCATGGGCGGCAAGGTCGCCGCCCGCCGCGAGGCGATCGCCGCCGGCGTCCCGGTGGTCCCCGGCACGCTCGCGCCGGTCGGCAGCGCCGAGGAGGCCCGCCGGCTGGCCGACGAGTACGGCCTCCCGATCGCCATCAAGGCCGTCGCCGGCGGCGGCGGCCGCGGCTTCCGCGTCGTCCACCGGATGGACGAGCTGGCCGGCGCCTACGAGGGCGCCCGCCGCGAGGCCGAGCTCGGCTTCGGCAACGCCGAGGTGTATGTCGAGAAGTACATGCCCGACCCGCGCCACGTCGAGATCCAGGTGCTGGCGGACGCCCACGGCAATGTGATCCACCTCGGCGAGCGCGAGTGCTCGGTGCAGCGCCGCCACCAGAAGCTGATCGAGGAGTGCCCCTCGCCGGTCGTCACCCCCGAGCTCCGCGAGCGCATGGGCCAGGCGGCGGTCGCGCTGGCGCGCTCGGTCGGCTACGTGAGCGCCGGCACGCTCGAGTTCATCCTCCAGGACGGCGAGTTCTTCTTCCTGGAGATGAACACCCGCATCCAGGTCGAGCACACCGTCACCGAGATGGTCACCGGCATCGACCTGGTCAAAGCCCAGCTGCGCATCGCCCAGGGCGAGCCGCTCTGGCTCACCCAGGGGCAGGTGAGCTGGCGCGGCCACGCGATCGAGTGCCGCATCAACGCCGAGGACCCGGCGCACGCCTTCCGCCCGGCGCTCGGCACGCTCGCCGAGTACCAGGAGCCGGCGGGGTTCGGCGTGCGGGTGGACAGCGGGGTGCGCGCCGGCTACAGCATCCCGCAGCACTACGACTCGCTCCTCGCCAAGCTGATCTGCTGGGGCGAGGACCGCGCCGAGGCGCTCGCCCGCGCCCGGCGCGCCCTGGCCGACTACCGCATCGCCGGCGTCGCCACGACCGTGCCGTTCCACCGGCTCCCCCCCCCCCCCCCC
>CALJIC010000275.1 GCA_937974195.1 uncultured Roseiflexaceae bacterium
GAAACACAAAGGGCCGCGCCCGGCGCGCCAGGATCGAGTATACTGGCGCGGCAATGCGACACTCCACGCGCCTGGACGGCGGCCGCAGCGCCGACCGAGCCCGCCTCACCGCCGCGCTGTACGAGCAGATCCGCGCCGCACAGGGCCACGCGCACGCGGCGCGCTTCCACGCCTGGCGCGAGCACTGGGAGCGCACCCACGGGCCGCCGGGCCGCAAGCGCGCGCCCGATCTCCGGCAGCTCGCCGCTCCGTACGGCCTGGACCCGCATAGCCTGGACCTGCCGGCGCTGCTGTACGCCGCCGAGTGCTGCTTCGTCTTTCGCACGCGCCTCCTCGCAGCCGCGGCGCTCGGCGCGCTGCGCTCCGCGCCCCCCAGCCCCGCCGGCGACCCTGCGGCGCTCCCGCTCGGCGATGTGCCCGCGCTCGTGGCGAGCCTCCTCGCGCCGCGCGCCTTCGCGCACCTCGGCGTGACCAATGACGGCGGCGCGGAGCTGTTCGACTTCACCGGCTACGCGCTGCCGCCCGAGATCTGGGAGCTCCTCCGCGCCGAGATCGCCGCCGCCTGGCGCGAGGCACCGGAGACCGCCGCCCGCCACGATCTGCGCGCCGCCTACCACCGGATGCTCCCGAAGCAGCTGCGCCACGCGCTCGGCGCCTACTACACGCCACCCTGGCTCGCCGCCTACGTCGTCGAGACGCTCTGGGAGCTGCGCGGGCCGAACGGCGGCCTGCCGCGCGCGATCGACCCGGCCTGTGGCTCGGGGGTCTTCCTCACCGCCGCGCTGACGCGGCTGGTCACAGCGGCGCGCGAGCAGGGCGCGACCGGCGCCGACCTGCTGCGCGCGGGCGTGCGGGGCGTCGTGGGGATCGACATAGACCCGCTCGCGGTGCACGCGGCGCGCGCCAGCCTGCTCCTCGCCCTGGCCGAGCTCGCCACGCGGGAGCTCGTCGCCTTCGACGAGCCCATCGAGCTGCCAGTCTACCTGGGCGACGGGCTCGACCCCGGCCGGCCGAGCGACGGGCCAGTCCCGTTCGATGTGCCCGGGGGCGCGCTCGCCGGGCCATTCGATCTGGTCGTCGGCAACCCGCCGTGGGTCAACTGGGAGTACCTGCCGCCGGCCTACCGCGCGCGCTGCCAGCACCTGTGGGGCGAGCTGGGCCTGTTCGCGCTGCGCGGCCGGCAGAAGGCCTTCAGCAAAGAGGACGTCGCCGCGCTCTTCACCTACGCCGCCTGCCGCCGCTACGGGGCGCCGGGCGGGCTGCTCGGCTTCCTGCTGCCGCAGAGCCTCTTCAAGTCGTCGCTCAATGGCCGCGGGTTCCGCCGCCTGCGCCTCGGCCCGGACCAGGCGCCGCTGCGGGTGCTGCAGGTCGATGACCTGGTGGCCGTGCGGCCCTTCGCCGGCGCTGGCGCCCGGCCCGCCGCGCTGTTCCTCCAGGCCGGGCGGCCCACCCGCTGGCCGGCGACCTACCGCCGCTGGCAGCCGGCCGGGCGGCAGGCGGCCCTGCCCGAGACGTGGGATCTGGCGCAGGTGCGCGCCGCGGTCACGATCAGCAGCGGCCAGGCCGTGCCCTCCGACCCCGACGATCCCGCGTCGCCCTGGGCCGACGGGCCGCCGGCGGTGATCGCCCTGCTCGAGCGGCTCACCGGGACGTGCGCCTACCGCGCCCGCACCGGCATGTTCACTGGCGGCGCCAACGGTGTCTTCTATGTCGAGCTGATCGAGGAGCTGCCGGATGGGCTGCTGCGGGTGCGCAACCTGGCCGGGGAGGCGCGCCGCGGCGTCGCAGCGGTCGAGGCGGTGATCGAGCCGGAGTACGTCTTCCCGCTGCTGCGCGGCCGGGACGTGGCGGGCTGGTCGAGCGCCAGCCGGGCGCTGGTGCTCTGCCCGCACACCGCCGCGAGCCGCATGGCGGCCGTGCCCCCGGAGGAGCTGCGGGCGCGGGCGCCGCGCACCTACGCCTACCTGGAGCAGTTCCGGGAGGCGCTCTCCGAGCGACGCGGCTTCGCGGGCTGGGAGCGGCGCTTCCAGCAGGACGCCTTCTACACCTGCCAGCGCATCGGCGCCTACACGTTCGCGCCCTACAAAGTCGTCTGGCGCTACATCGCCACCACGTTCCGCTGCGCCGTCGTCGAGCCGGGCCCCGTCGGCTCGCAGGAGGGGCGGCCGGTGATACCGCACGAGAAGCTGATGCAGATCGCCTGCGACAGCGCCGACGAGGCCTACTTCGTCTGCGGGGTGCTCAGCTCCGCCCCCGCGCGGCTGTTCGTCGAGCGGCGCATGGTGGAGACGCAGATCGCGCCGCATGTGATCGCGCGCCTGGCGCTGCCGCGCTACGACGCGGCCGACGAGCGCCACCGGCAGATCGTCGCCCACTGCCGCTCGGGCCACCGCGCGCGGGCCAGGGGCGATGAGCCGGCCGCAGCTGCGGCGCTCGAAGCGATCAACACGCTGATCCCCGGCGTCCTGCCCCTGTCCGCCGCCGAGGTGCGCGCCGCGGCCGCCGCGCTGACCTCATAGGGGACGCTTCACAGCCGCGATCAAGCTGTAATCCTCAGCGCCGCCGCCGCGTGATACACTCGCGCCATGAGCACACTATTCCGCATCACTCTCACGCTGGCGCTCGCGCTCTTGGCATCACCGGCCAGCGCGGCGCAGCCCGCATCACCTGTGGAGCCCGGCGAGAAGGCCGAGGAGTACCCGGTCTACCTGCCGGGCGTGTTCGCCGTCATCGTCTCCGAAGTCACCCCGCCCCCGCCGCTGCCGCCGTCGCTGCCGCTGCCCTTCGACCCGAACGCCGTCCACAGCGGCGAAGGGACCTACTACGCCGCCGACGGCAGCGGCAACTGCTCGTTCGACCCCTCGCCCGACGACCTGATGGTTGCCGCGCTGAACACGCCCGACTACCACGGCTCGATGCTCTGCGGCGCCTACATCGAGGTCACCGGGCCGCGCGGCTCGGTGGTCGTCCGGGTGGTGGACCGCTGCCCGGAGTGCGCGGCGGGCGATGTGGATTTGAGCCCGCAGGCATTCGAGCGCATCGCCGCGCTCTCGGCCGGCCGCGTCCCGATCACCTGGCGGCTGCTCAGCCCGGAGCTCAGCGGCCCGATCGTCTACCGCTTCAAAGAGGGCAGCAACCCGTGGTGGACGGCGGTGCAGATCCGCAACCACCGCAACCCGATCTACAAGGTCGAGGCGCAGATCGGGGGCGGCGCCTTCCAGGAGCTCGAGCGCCAGACGTACAACTACTTCGTGGCCTTCTCCGGCCTCGGCAGCGGCCCCGTCACGCTGCGCGTCACCGATATCTACGGCAACACGATCACCGACAGCGGGATCGTCTGGGCCGAGGGCGCCCAGGTCAGCGGCAGCGCCCAGTTCCCGCCCGCGCCGTAACGGCGGCAGTGCGAGAGGGGCACAGGAAGGCGTGCCCCTCTATCGCTTCAGCCGCTCGACGTACTTCTGGCGCGCCTTGGCCACCTTGGGCGCCACCACGAGCCGGCAGTACGGCTGGTTCGGGTTGTTCGCGAAGTAGTTCTGGTGGTAGTCCTCGGCCTTGTAGAAGACGCTGAACGGCACGACCTCGGTCACAATCGGGTCGGGCCAGATCTTCGCCTCCGTCAGCTCCGCGATGGCCGCCTCGGCCGCCGCGCGCTGCTCGGGCGTGTGGTACAGGATGATCGAGCGGTACTGCGGCCCGATATCGGCTCCCTGGCGGTTCAGCGTCGTCGGGTCGTGGATGGTGAAGAACACGTCCAGCAGATCGCGGTAGCTGATCTCCCGCGGGTCGTAGGTGATCTGCACCACCTCGGCGTGGCCGGTGGTTCCGGTGCACACCTCGCGGTAGGTCGGGTTCGGCGTGTGGCCGCCGGCGTAGCCGGACTCCACCTTCTCGACGCCGCGCAGCTCGTCGTACACCGCCTCCAGGCACCAGAAGCACCCGCCGCCCAGCGTCGCCACCTCGAGGTTCTTCGTCTCGCTCATCGCTCTGTTCTTTCCGGCGCGCAAGCGCGCCTCTACAGTTTCTACGGCCGCTCCGCCGCGACTGCGTCGCGACAGTGCGTGGAAAAATAGTTCGTGGAGGGCTTGCAGCCCTCCACACCTCCCGGCTGAAAGAGCGCCCGTGGAAGGCCTTCGCCTCCCCGAATCTTTTCTTTAACCCTGGAAGGCCTCAGGCCCTCCACACCTATCCGCGGGAGGTGCCGCAGCACCGCACCGCGCAAGTCCAGTGATATGATAGCACGCGCGTCCTCCCGTGGGGAGGCCCGGAGCAGAACGCGCTGCGGCAGCCTAGGGCGCCGGCCGCTGGCTGCCGCGCAAACACCTTGCGGAAACCTGAGCCAATGCTAGATGTCATCGCCTTTGACGCGGACGACACCCTGTGGCACAACGAGACCCTGTTCGTGATGACCCAGGAGCGATTCCGCGACCTCCTGGCGCCCTACCTCAGCCGCCCCTGGACCGGCCAGGAGCTGTACGAGATCGAGCTGCGCAACCTGCAGCACTTCGGCTACGGCATCAAGGGCTTCACGCTCTCGATGATCGAGACGGCGATCGAGCTCACCCGCGGCCGCGTCACCGCCCACGAGATCCGGCAGATTATCGAGTTCGGCCGCGGGATGCTCAGCTCGCCGATCGAGCTGATCGACGGGGTCGAAGAGGTGATCCCGGCGCTGGCGCGCGACTACCGGCTGATGCTGATCACCAAGGGCGACCTGTTCGAGCAGGAGACGAAGATCGCCAAGTCCGGCCTCGCGCAGCACTTCGCCCACGTCGAGATCGTGAGCGAGAAGACCGAGGCGGCCTACCGCGCCCTGCTCGCGGCGCGCGGGATCGATCCATCCCGGTTCCTGATGGTCGGCAACTCGATGCGCTCGGACATCCTGCCGGTGCTGGCGCTCGGCGGCCACGCGGTCTATGTGCCGTACCACGTCACCTGGGCCCACGAGGTCATCCCGGACGAGGCGCTCACCCGGCGCGACTTCCACCAGATCGCCAGCCTCACCGAGCTCCCGGCGCTCATCTCCCGGCTGGCGGCATCGTCCTGACGCCCGCTGCAGGAATGCGAAAGGGGTGCGCGAGGCCTTCGCTCTCGCACACCCCCGATGCCCCACCGCCAGCGGCCTAGCCCGGCACGTACAGGATGTCGACTGTCTCGCCGGCGTTCTCCGGCGCCGGAAACTCGCCGAGCAGGCGCAGGCCGGAGGCGTCGAACGAGGTCACCGGCAGCGCGTGCAGCTGCACCTGCCCCGCCTGCTGATCCAACACCAGCACCAGCGGGGTCTGCTCATCGGCCCACGCGATGTCGCGCAGCTCCAGGGCGAGGCCCTGCGCGCCGAACTCCACCACCTGCTCGCCGCTCCCGTCGGCGTTCATGACCCGCAGGCTTGTGACCGGGTCATTCCAGGTCGTGCCGCTGGACACGAGCACCATGGCTCCATCGGGCGACCAGCGCACGCCGCGCACCTGCGCGCTCTGCTCGGGCAGTAGCTCCCGCTCGGCGCCGCTCTGCAGGTCGACCACGCGCACCCCCTGCCGCGGCGCCTCGCCGATCGGCGCGATCCCGGTCACCAGCGCCACCTGCGTGCCGCCGGGCGCCGGCGCGATCGCCAGGTGCTCGATCGCGACCTCGGCGCGCAGTGCGCCGTCGAGCGGGTCGATCAGCGCCACCGCCTGCGCCGGGGCATCCGTCGCCCAGAGCACCCGCTGCACGATCAGGCCGGCCGGCGTCCACGCCACGGGCAGCGGCACGAGCGGCAGGTGGCCCGGCCCCTGTGCGACCGTCGGCCCCTCCGCGAGAGTGCGCTCGGCGCCGCTCCGCAGGTCGGCCACGCGCAGCTGCCAGGTGTCCACGCCGAGCAGCGTGTAGGCGATCGCGGCGCTGTCGGGCGCGAACACCCCCTCGGTCGCGTCGCCCGGCTCGTCGGGCGGCAGCGTGATGACCTCCGGCTCGCCCGTCTCGACTGCGACGTTCAGCACCACCAGCCTGCGCGGCGTGCTGGCGCTATCCGAGAAGGCGATCCGGCTGCCGTCGGGAGACGTCGCCGCCGTGGCCGGCGGGTAGAACTGCCCGCCGAGCGTCAGGTCGAGCGCCTGGTCGCCGGCTCCCAGCGCGTACGCCTGGTTCCCGATCCGCACCCAGGGGACCGTGGCCGGGAGGATGCGGCTGCCGGCCGGCAGCCCGGCCGTCGGGCTGTCGCTCGGCGTTGGCGGAGGAGTGGGCTCCGCCGCGTCCGGTGACGGCGGAGGAGTGGGCTCGCCCTCGGGCGCCGGGCTGGGCGGCAGGGGAGACGGCTCCTCGGTAGGGGCCTGAGTGGGGAGCTCAGTCGCGCTGCCGGACGCCGATCCACCAGCGAGCGCGCCGCAGCCGGCGAGGATCAGCGCGAGCGCCAAGGCCAGCGGAACAACGCGATATCGCAGATACGTATTGTCGCGCAATGTGGCACCTTCCTTCTCGCTCGGCAGCGAGCTGCCCAAGCGAGACCTAGCGGGGTCCAGGGAGGGAGGCGCATAGGAGGCCGCCCTCCACCCTTCGCTGGAGAGACGGAGCGGCGGGCGCAGAGGTTCCGGGGGAGGTGAGCCACCCGCGACCCGACCACCGCGCCCGCCGTGTCCATCAATAGTAGTGCCGCAGGCGCGCGGGCTCCATAGCATGCCGCTCACAGCACGCTGAGATCCGGCTTCGGCAGTGTCGAAGGGCCGTTGGCAGGCGTTACGACCGCTGACGCGGCGCACACACCGTGACACAAAGAGAAACCCCCGCTCCTGCGTACAGGAGCGGGGGGCCAGCTAGGCGGCTCCGGCACCTCCCCAGCCTAGCCGAGGGAGGCGCCGGAGGTGGTGCGCTACGTGCCGGACCGAGTCGGCTTCGGCGTCATCGTCGGCGTGTTCGTCGGCTTCGGCGTGTTCGTCGGCGTGTTCGTCGGCTTCGGCGTCGGCGTGTTCGTCCGCGTCGGCGTCAGCGTCGGCGTGTTCGTCGGCTTCGGCGTCGGCGTGTTCGTCGGCTTCGGCGTGTTCGTCGGCGTCCGCGTCGGCGTCGGCGTACAGACGTTCACCGGGCAGAGCGTGTTCGTCGGCGTCCGAGTCGGCGTGTTCGTCGGCGTCAGCGTCGGCGTCCGCGTCGGCGTCAGCGTCGGCGTGTTCGTCGGCTTCGGCGTGTTCGTCGGCGTCCGCGTCGGCGTCGGCGTACAGACGTTCACCGGGCAGAGCGTGTTCGTCGGCGTCCGAGTCGGCGTGTTCGTCGGCGTCAGCGTCGGCGTCCGCGTCGGCGTGTTCGTCCGCGTCGGCGTGTGCGTCGCCGTCGGCTCCGGCGTCTTCGACGGCTTCGGCGTGTCCGTCGGCGTCGGCGTCGGCGTCGGCGTGTTGGTGATCACGTCCGGGGTCATGGTCGGCGCACCGGCCTGGGTGAACCCAGCGCGGATCGGCATGTAGAAGGTCGAGTGCAGCGGCACCTCCTTGCCGAAGACCGTGATCGGGAACACCACCTTGTAGTCGGCGTGCACCACGACCCGAACGTAGCACTTGTTGTCCGGATCAGCGAGGCTCGGACAGGGCGTGGTGCGGTCGCCGCCGCCCGGCACGTTGTCCTCGATCCCGTCCCCGTCGTTGGTCGGGTCACCGTCGCCGTTGGCATCGTACACCGCGTCGATCTGGATGTAGTCCTCGATGACCGGGCGGCCGGTCTCGGGGTTGATCTGCGGCGTGTCGAGGATGCCGTCGCCGTCCGAGTCGATGACGTCGGGTATACCATCGCTGTTCAGGTCGAGCATGTCGACGAAGTTGATGCCGCCGTTATCGCCGGAGACGAAGCGCACCCGCTGGCGGATGCCGTCTTCGTCCAGCTGGGCGACGCCTAGCGAGTCGACAACCAGGAAGCGGCTGCCGTAGGAGGCACCCTCCTGGGCGGCGTTGTGCAGACCCTGGAGGTCGAGGAAGATCATTCCGACATCCACGGCTGCCACGAGGAGGAAGAAGATCAGCGTCAGAGCGAGCGCTGTCTCCACCAGTGCCTGAGCGGCATGAGTCGTACGTAGTCGCATAGTGCTGCCTCTCAGTTGCGATGCCCGCTGCCGTACCAACAGGCGAGCCGGCGGCATAGGGCCACCGGCTACAGTTGTACCACGAACGGTCGTGGATGTGTGTCCAGCCTAGATCGAGGAATTGTTGAGAAGCGCCGCTCACCCCTCCGGCGCGGGCACCTCGAGCATGTAGCCGGCGCCGCGCACGCCGACGATGTAGGCCGGGTCGATCTTGTGCCGCAGGTTGTGGACGTGCGAGCGCAGCAGCGCCTGGGCCTCGTCGTCGCTGACGTGCAGGCCGTGGGTGCGCTGCACGATCGCCTCGTAGGCGACGACGCGCCCCTGCGACTCGGCGAGGCAGCAGAGCAGCGCGAACTCGATCGGGGTCAGGCGCAGCGCCCGCCCGTTGAACGTCGCCTGGTGCCGCCCGCGGTCGATCGTCAGCGCGCCGATGCGCAGCAGCCCGTCGTCCGCCGGGCGCTGCGCGGAGCTCTGGGGCGGCGCGCCGTCCATCGTGGCGATCTCCTGCGCCAGCCGGCGGATGTCCTCCATCCGCCGCTCCTTGGCCCGCCGCTCCAGCGCGCCGTCCACCCGCGCCAGCAGGTCGCGCAGCTCGCACGGCTTCTGCAGATAGTCGTAGGCGCCGAGCCGCAGCGCGGCGACAGCGCTCTCCACGGTGCTGTAGCCGGTCAGCAGGATCACAGCCGGCGCGTCGGGCTGCGAGCGCGCCGCCTCGAGCACCTGCACCCCATCCACCCGGCGCATGCGGATGTCGCTGATGACGAGGTCGAAGCGCTGGCTCTGCAGCAGCTCCACGGCGGTCTCGCCGTCCGGCGCCTCGCGCACGGCGTAGCCGGCGCTCGCCAGGCCGCTCGCCAGCAGCCGCCGGGTGGTGCTATCGTCCTCGACGAGCAGTATCGATCCCTTCACGCCTGCACCTCTTGCGCGCCGGCCGCGCACTCCTCGGCCGGCAGTGTCACTCTGAACACCGCCCCCGCGCCGGGGCGCTCGCCGATGTCGATCGCCCCAGCGTGATCGGCGATGATCTGCCGGCAGATCGCCAGGCCCAGCCCTGACCCCTCCGGCTTAGTGGTGAAGAACGGGTCGAAGATACGCGACCGCAGCTCGGGCGGGACTCCCGGCCCGGTGTCGGCCACCTCGATCACGACCGCGCCGGCCGGGCCGGGGGCCTCTGCGGGCAGCTCGGCCGCGGGTATGTGGCGCGTGCTAATGGTGATCGTCCCGCCGCCGGACATCGCCTCGGCCGCGTTCATCACCAGGTTCAGCAGCACCTGCGTCAGCTGATCCTGGCGCGCCCGCACCGGCGGCAGCTCGGGCGCCAGGTCCCGCTCGACGTACACCGAGCGGTCGCCGAGCGCGCCGCTGGTCAGCAGCAGCAGCCGCTCGACCAGCGCGTTGAGGTCGACCGGCGCCGGCCCGCCGTCGCCCGGCCTGTGGACCATCAGCAGGCTGCGCAGGATGCCGCTGATGCGGCGGATCTCCTCCTGGGCGATCGTCAGGTAGGCCTCGCGCTGCTCCTGGTCCGAGATCCGCACCAGGTCCAGGCAGCTCTGGATGGACTGAAGCGGCGTGTTCAGCTCGTGCGCCACCGCTGCGGCGAGGCGCGCGCCCGCGGCGAGGCGCTCGCTCTGGAGGGCCGCCGCCTCCAGCCGCAGCCGCTCGGTGACATCGGTCACGTGGACGATCGCCTGCTCCACCGCGCCGGCCTCGTCGAGCAGCGGCAGCACCTGCATGTCGAAGACCCGCCGATGGCCGGCCTCGTCGTCCAGCACGACCCGCTCGCGGCAGATCTGGCCGGTCCGAAGGGTCAGGCGGACCGCGGCGGCGATCGGCCGGGCCGCGGGGCCGTCGGCGTCATCGAGCCCGCTGACCGCGCTGCCGACGATCGCCTCGGGCGAGCCGGCCAGCAGCGTCGCCAGGCGCTGGTTGGCGGCCAGCACCACCCCGGCGCCGTCGATCAGCGCCATCCCGTCGTCGAGGCCGTCGAAGAGCGTGCGCAGCGTGTCGCGGCTGCGGCGCAGCTGGTCGGTGAGGACCTGGAGCTGGGAGTAGGCGTCGCGCAGGTTCGCCGCGGCGAGCCTGGTCTCGTGCACGGCCCGGTCGCGCTCGCGCTGGGCACGCTCGAGCGAGCCGAGCATCGTGTTGATCGCCGCGCTGAGCTGCCCGATCTCGTCGCCGCCGAGCACCGCGACGCGCGTGGAGAGATCGCCGCTGGCGCCGATCTGGAGCACCTCGGCGCTCAGCCGCGTCTGGCGCGCGACCACCGAGCGCTCCAGGAGCAGGAGCGCCACGCCGCCGCTCATGCAGGCGGCGAGCACCAGGCCGATCGTGAAGTAGAGGGAGCTGGCCTGCCCGTGGGCGTACATCGGGCGCCCGGCCTCGACGCGCAGCACCGCCACTGGGCGCCCCTCGACGTCAGTCAGCAGCCGGTACCCGGCGATCGTCTGGCTGTCGAGCGGGCGCACCACGCCGGTCGGGAGCGCGGCAAGCGCGTCGCGCGCGGCCACGACGTCCGGCGCGGGGTAGGTGGCGTCGAGCCGGTGGACGGTGAGCCGGAGCCGGGTGGTGGCGGCGAGCTCGCGCACGGCGGCGGTGTCCAGCGCCCGGCCGACGATCAGCGTCCCGCGCGCTGGCTGGCCGGGATCGGCGCCGGTCACCGGGTGGGCGGAGACCAGCAGCAGCGCCTCCGGCAGGCGCAGGATGCCGCTGCGGTAGGATGCCTGCCCCGGCAGCAGCGCGGGCGAGACCTGCTCGCGGAGCTGCTCGGGCAGCGGGATCTCGCGGCTGGTCGCCAGGTCGAAGGCGCGGCCGTAGATCGTGCGGCCATGGTCGTCCACCAGCAGGAACAGATTCACGCGCTGGCTGAGGAGCGCGGCGTTCGTCAGGCCGCGCTCGATGAAGCCGGCGTGCGCCTCGGTGGCGAGCGCGTACGTCGACTCCGAGGCGGCGTAGTCGGCCCCGGCGCGCGACAGGTCGGCCAGGTCGGCGGCGAGCGCGTTGGCGGCGCGGTCCACGTCGGTCCGCACCTGGCGCTCCTCGAGCTGCAGGTAGCTCTCGAGCACGAAGATGCGCAGCGGGATCGAGATCAGCGCCATCAGGGCCACGACGGTGGCGGCGACGATCGTGAGCGTCTTGGTGCGAAGCGAGACCTCGCCCCAGCGGCGGCGCGCGTGCGCGTAGAGGCCGGCGGCCCAGGCGCTGTGTGGCAGGGTCACTGTGTTGGTGAGCGGCATAGCATCGTTTCGTGCAGTGAGCGCTGCACTATGTCGAGTATACTAGCCAGGCGGCCTCGCCCGACAGCAGGTTTGGTTTCGGTTCGTGTACGAATTGGTGCCGCACCGCGGCGGAGACAGGAGGGACAGATGGCACACTTGTACACCACGCTTGGGCCGAAGGGCGCCGGCGAGCTGGGGATGATCCTGCCGCACGAGCACATCTTCGTCGAGTTCCGCCCGCCGGACACCCCCGGCCACGCCGAGGCCGATACGGCCGACGTGATTCGCCTGATGGCGCCCGAGGTGCAGCGCGCGCGGGACGCGGGCGTCACCGCGATCGTGGACTGCACGCCGGTGGGCGTCGGGCGGCGCGCCGACATCCTGCGCGCGGTCTCGGAGGCCACCGGCATGCCGCTGGTGGTCCCGACCGGCATCTACCGCGAGCCGTGGGTGCCGCGCTGGGCGCAGGAGGCGCCGGTGGAGCAGCTGCGCGACTGGATGCTCGGGGAGCTGAACGGCGAGATCGCGGGCAGCGGGGTGCGGGCGGCCTGGATCAAGCTCAGCGCCGGCGACGACGGCATCAGCGAGTGCGAGGCGAAGATCCTGCGCGCGGCGGCCCTGGCGGCCAAGGAGACCGGCGCGACGATCGGCAGCCACACGGTGCGCGGGCGGGTGGTGCGCGACCAGCTGGCGATCATCGAGGACTGCGGCTACAGCGCCGAGCGCTTCATCTGGATCCACGCCAGCGCCGACGAGGACTTCGCGCTCAACCTGCAGCTGGCGCGGCGCGGGGCGTGGATCGAGTACGACTGGATCGGCGGCCAGCCGGACGAGCTGATCATCGACCGGGTGCTGCGCATGCTCGACGCGGGGCTCGGCGGGCGGCTGCTGCTCAGCCAGGACCGCGGCTGGTACGACCCGGCGCTGCCCGGCGGCGGCTCGCCCAAGCCGTACACCTATCTGAGCGAGGTGTTCCTGCCGAAGCTGCAGGCGGCGGGCGTGGACGAGGCGACGCTGCGGCTGCTCACGGAGGAGAATCCCTTCCGGGCGTACGCGCGGTAGCAGCGCCGCGACGGGAGGCTCTAGCGCGCGTCGTCTTTCTTGCGGCGGGCGCGCTGCTTGGCGGCCAGCAGCCGTGCGAACTGGTCGTCGGTGGCGGCAGGGGTGGGCGGCTTGGGCTCGGCGGGCGGGACGGGGCGCTGCTCGCTCGGCGGCGCGCCGTCGGAGGGGACCGGGGCCGGGCGCGGCGGGGCGAGATCGGGGCCGGAGCGCTGCTCGCGGGCCTGGGCGCGCTGCTTGGCCGCGCTGAGGCGCGTGAGCACCGGCTCCACCGGCTCGGCGCGCTGGGGCCGCAGCCGGGCGCGCAGAGCGGCTAAGCCGGGCGCCAGATCGTCGAGGCGCAGCATCAGGCGGCGCACCGCGATGTCGATCGGCCAGAGCGCCAGCGCCAGCCACAGCAGCGGCAGCCCGATCTCGCGCACCGAGCCGCCCGGCTGGGCCGGCGGCGCAAACGCCTCCGCCGCCGGCGGGTCCACGCGCCCGCCGGTGATCTGCGCCAGGTCGTGCAGGAGCTGCGGGTTGTCGCGCCGCTCGCCGTACTCGAGCGAGTAGCTCACGACGAGCCCGGTGGTGGCCACGCCGAGCTGCTCGCCCTCGCTGTCGGCGGCGGCCACCCGCGCCAGGTAGACGCCCGGCGCAGTCGCGGCGGCGACCGCACGGTACCGGCCCGGCCCGACCTGCGTGAAGCTCAGCGGCGCCCCCTGGTTCTCCGGGTCGACGAGCTGGCCGGCGAGCGCGAGGTCGTTCAGCGGGCGGCCGCTCTCGTCCTGCGCGCTGAGCTCGAGCACCGCCTGGTCGTCCTCGACCGCGCCGCTCAGCGTGAGTGTGCCGGGGCTGCGCGGCGGCAGGAGCAGGTCGGCCAGGCCGCCGACGAAGCGGCCGAACCCCTCCCAGGCGACCCAGTCGGCCGCCCACTTGCCCTGCATGTCGCTCGTCCAGGCGACGGCGCGCCCGAGGCCGTACTGCCACTGGGCCAGGATCGGCTTGCCGTCCGGCGTGACCAGGATGGCGCGCGCGGTATCGCGGATCTCGGTGCCGTTGTAGCCGTACAGCTGGGGCACGGCGCTGAGCCCGCGCACCGGCCCGACCGGCAGCGCCACCTGCGGCGTGAACGCGCCCTCGACGATGTCGCGGCCGGCGGCGATCACCGTCTCCTGCAGGAAGACCTGCGGGATCTCCTCGACCCGCGTCACCTGGTAGAAGCGCCCGCCGCCGTTGCGGGCCACCTCGCGCAGGTTGGGGTTGGCGTTGCTGCCCACCGCGAAGGTGGAGATCGTCACCCGGTCGGCGTTCATCCGGCGAACCAGGTCGTCGTAGTTGCTCTCGGCGATGCCGTCGGTGAGCAGGATCATGTGCTTGACGCGCGCGTCGGCGGCGGCGAGCGCCTCGGCGGCGAGCTCGAGGCCCGGCCGGATGTCGGTGCCGCCGCCCGGCCCGAACGACCCGAGCGCGCTCTCGATGTCGACCGCCGACGGGAGCGGCTGCAGGTCGAGCACCCACTGGGCCTCGTCGTCGAACACCACCAGCCCGATCTGGTCCTGCTGGCTGAGGCCGAGGCTGGCCTGGTACACCGCCTCCTTCGCCAGGTCGAGCTTGGTGCGCCCGGTGCCGCCCGACTCGTCCATGCTGCCGCTGCGGTCGATCACCATCACCAGCGCCAGGTCGGGCTGCTCGGCAGTGTCGAGCGGGTCGAGGCTGACCGGCAGCGCGTCCTCGATCGGCGTGCGCCGGTAGCCGCCGGCGCCGAACGAGTCGACGCCGCCGATCATCGCCAGGCCGCGCCCGAGCTCGCGCACGTACACCGGCAGCACCTCGATCAGGTCGGGCGGCAGCGCGCGGGCGGGCGTATCGGCCAGGATCACGCCGGAGTAGTCGCCGAGCTGCTCGAGCGACGCCGGGGCCTGCTCGGGCGCGCGCAGGTCGACCCGCACGCCTGCGGCGGCGAGGGCGTCGCGCAGGTTGGCGGCGCGCGCCTCGTCGCTGGCGATCAGCAGCACGCGCGGCGGGCCCTGCACCTCGGTGAAGGCGGCGACGCGGTTGTTCTGCGGCTCCACATCGCCCTGCGCGTCGAGCCGCACCTCCAGGCGCCGGAAGCCCGCCTCGCCGGCCGGCACGCGCACGTTGTAGTTGGTCTGGCCCGGCGGGATCTCGATCTCCCGCTCGCCGGCCGGCCGGCCGTCCACAAAAACCTGCAGCACGCCGCTGGTGGCGAAGGTCGAGCTCACCTGGACCTCGAGCGCCACCTCCTGGCCCTCGCGGGCGGTGCCGGGCACGCTGAGCGTGCTCACGAGGACGTCGGGGCCGCGCTCGGAGGGCAGGATGACGACGTCCAGCGGGACGCCGCGCAGCTCCGCGAGGCGGGCGGCGTCGGCGGCGCGCCCGGCGTTCTCGCCGCCGTCCGAGATCAGCACCAGGCGCTTCTGCGTCTCGGCGGGCAGCAGCGCCAGCCCGAGCTGCACGGCGTCCTGGATGTTGGTGCGGGTGGTGACGGGCGCGGAGTTGATGCGCCCGAGAGACGGCGCATCCGAGGGGGCGCGCTCGACGAGCGCGTTCTCGCCGAAGACGACCACCGCCGCCTTGTCGCTGGGCGGCATGGCGCTGAGCGCCTCGTCGACGTAGCGCAGGGCGCGCTCGCGCTGGGCGGGCGAGACCGAGTCCGACGCGTCGATCAGAAAGACGGTCGTCAGCTCGCTGACGGGGCGCACCAGCTGCGCGCCGGCGAGCGCGAGCACGAGCGCCGCCACGATGACGCTGCGCAGGATCAGGCTGGACCAGAAGCGCCAGCGCGCAAGCCGCCGCGGCGCGACCAGGGCGAAGGCCCAGAGCGCCGGGAGCAGCAGCAGCAGCGCGAGCGCCGCAGGTGTCAGAAAGGTGATCGAGACCATGCCTGGTTCCTGGCGGCTGGCGGGGCGGCGGTTCGATTCGGGATCGCAGCGGTCAGTATACCACGCGAGGTTGGCCGATAGGGGCCTACTCCTCCCCGCGCAGCCGGCGCCTGGCCTGCTCCTGGGCCGCGCGCAGGCGCTCGAGCTCAGCCTCGCGCGTGGAGGTCGGGTCGCGCAGGACGGACCACACGGCGCTGCGGCTCTGGGCGGCGTCGGGCGGCTCCGCGCCTGCGCGCGGGGCGCGCAGATCGCTCGCGCGCTCCTCGGGCGGCGCTCGCTCGTCGGCGGCCTCGACCCGCGCCGCGAGCTCGTGCAGCCGGATGCGCCGCAGCAGCGCCGCGACCTGGTCGCGCCCGAGCAGCAGCCGGCGCAGCGCGATGTCGAGCGGCAGGAGCAGCAGCGCCAGCCACAGCAGCGGCAGCCCGATCTCCTGCACCGCGCCCGCGCTCGCGCTGTTGGGCGTGAAGGCGGCCGCCGGCGGCGGGTCGATCCTGCCGCCGGTGTTGGCGGCCAGCGCGGCGAGCAGCTCCGGGTCGGCCGTCTGGCTGCGGTACTCGGCGCTGAGCGGCACCACCGCCCCGGCGGTGGCCGAGCCGACCGGGAGCCCGTCGGCGTTGCGCGCCACCAGCTGCACCAAGTACGCCCCGGCGGGCTGGTCGCGCACCACGCCGCGGTACTCGCCGGGCTGCACCTCGCGCAGCTCCACCTCGTGGCTCGTGCCGTCGCCGGCCAGCAGCGTGGCGCTCATCACCAGGCCGGACGCCAACTCGCCGCGCTCGTCCTCGGCCTGCGCAGTGAGAGTCAGCTCGCCGCCGGAGACGCTCGCCTGCAGGCGCAGCCCATCGCTCGGCGCCGAGGGGAGCGTCCAGCTCACCAGCTGCGCGACCAGGCGCGGGAACTCCTCCCAGTCCACCCAGGCGCGCGCCCAGCGCCCGGTGAAGTCGCTCGTCCAGGCCACCGACCGGCCGAGGCCGTGCTGCCAGACGGCGAGCAGCGGGCTGCCGTCCGGCGCGACGAGCAGCGCCTGGGCGGTCTGGCGGAGCGTGGTCTGCACGTACCCTTCGAGCGGCGGCGACTGCTCGAAGTCGCCGAGCGCCGGGTGGGGCAGCATGCGCTCGGGGGTGAAGGTCTCCTCGACGACGTAGGGCTGGATGACCGACTGGGCCTCGCTCACCAGGATGGAGGGCAGGGTCGAGGCGCGGTCGGTGAAGAAGTAGCGCCCGCCGCCGACCGCGGGCATGCTCCTGATGAAGTCGACGTGGTCGCCGTCGCCGATCGCGATCGCGCTCAGCGTGACCCGCTCGCGGTTGAGCGAGCGTATGATGTCCAGCGCGCCGGCCTGCTGGGTCGTGTCGTCGCCGTCGGTGATGGTGATGATGTGGCGCACCGGCCGGTCGCTGCGGCGCACGTAGCTGGCCGCGGCGGTGAGCGCGTCGCGGATGTTGATGCCGCCGCCGCCCAGCTCGACCTGGTTGAGCGCGCTGATCGCCTCGTCGCGGCGGCTGCCGGGGAGCGGGCCGACGACGAAGCGCTCGCGGTTGTCGAAGGGGACGACCGTCAGCTCGTCCTCGTCGCGCAGGAGCGAGGCGATGCGCTGCGCGCCCTCGACCGCCAGCGACAGCTTGGTGCGCCCGTTCTCCTCCTCGGCCATGCTGCCGGAGATATCGATCACCACCGTGACGCTGGTGGGGGGCAGGCGCACCTTGGGCGGGATGTCCATTGTGACCGGCAGCGCCTCCTCGAGCAGCGTGTCGCCCCAGCCGCCGGCGCCGAAGGACTCGGGGCCGCCGACCATCACCAGCCCGTGCCCGAGGTCGTGCACGAAGCTCTTCAGCGCCACGACGGTGTCGTCCGGCAGCGCGCGCCTGGGCACATTCACGAGCAGGACGGTGTCGTAGGTGCTGAGGTCGCCGAGCGTGGCGGGCGCGTCGTCGGCTGCGACCGTGCTGGCGTCGACCTGGGCGGCCCGCAGCGCCTGCTCCAGCACATCGGCCTCGCCGGCGGCCTGCTCGATGAGCAGCACGCGCGGGCGGCCGCTGACCATGCTGTAGGCCTCGGCGACGTTGTTCTGCGGGCGGGCGTCCTCGGGCGCCTCGAGCCGCACCACGTAGCGGTTGAAGGCCGCCGGCGCCTCCGGCAGCGTCACCTCGAGCGTCTGGACCCCGGGCTCCAGCTGCAGGTCGCGCTCGACGAGCGGCTCGCCGTCGGGGCCGGTGACGGTGAGGCGCGCCGGGGTCGCCGCCGTGCTCTCGAGGGTCAGCTGCATGGGCAGGCGCTGGCCCTCGCGGGCGACCGCGGGCACCTCCACGGCGCTGATCAGCGCGTCCAGCCCATCGGCGGCGCTGCTGAGCGTGACGACGTCGATCGGCACGCCGTTGGCCGCGGCGACGCGCGAGGCGAGCAGGGCGTCGCCAGCGGTCTGCCCGCCGTCGGAGAGCAGGACGAGCCGCTGGTGGCCCTCGGCCGGCAGGAGCGTGAGCCCGAGCTGGATGGCCTCCTGGATGTTCGTGGCGCCGCCGCCGGAGCGGATGCCGAGCAGCGCCAGTTCGCGCAGCTGGGACGGCTGGCGCTGGATGGTGGCGCGCCGCCCGAAGGTGATCACCGCCGCGCGGTCGTCCGGCGGCATGTTCGCAAGCGCCTCCTGCAGGTAGGCGGTGGCGCGGGCGCGCTGCGAGAGCGAGATCGAGTCCGACGTATCGAGCAGGAAGACGGTCGTGACAGACCGGACCGGGAGCCTGAGCTGCGCGCCGGCCACGGCGAAGACCAACAGGATGACGAGCAGCGAGCGCAGGGCGAGGCTGGTGTAGGCGCGCCAGGGCGCGAAGCGGCGCGGCGCCGCGAGGGTCATCGCCCACAGCAGCGGCAGCAGCAGAAGCAGCCACAGCGCATCCTGGTGGATGAAACTTAGACCCATAGCGGCTCTATGAGCGCCGCAGGCTCCCGGCTCCCGGGCCCTGCTGCCGACCTCCGCCCCACTGCCGCCGCAGGCGGTCGCGCAGGAAGGCGATCCCGTTGCGCTGGTACACCAGCCACTCGATGATAAGCACCGTCAGCGCCAGCGCCGCCAGCCAGCGCCAGAACTCCTGGCGGCCGACCTGCTCGCGGGTGACGGCCTGCTGGAGGCCGCTGGCCTGCGGGATGCTCAGGTCCGCCTGCGGCTCGATGTTCGACTCCGCAGGGGCGAACAGGTTGACGGCGAAGCGCCGCCGGCCGATCAGCGTCTCGCCGTTGTACTGCTCGACGATGTACGGCCCGACGGCGCTGGTGTCGGCGTACACCGCCTGGCCGCTCTGGATGGGCACCGGCTCGACCCGGCCGTCCGGGCGGGTGACGCGCACCTCGGTGGCGGTCGGGTCCACCGAGACGACCAGCGGCTGGTCCGGCTGGAGCTGCGAGGCCTCCGCGCCGCTGCCGGGCGCGAGGTAGCCGACGATGTTCGAGATCAGCAGCGGGAAGGCCACCTGCAGCGGCAGGTCCGAGTTCTGCAGCGCGAAGGCGAGCACCACGATCCGCCGCCCGTCGCGCTCGCCGGCCATGAGCATCGGCGCCCCATTGCCCTCGACGACGACGCGCGCCCAGGCGCCCGGGGTGATGCGCGCCGCCCGCAGCACGCTCACGTCGCTGACGCTGACGTTGCGCAGCAGCCCGGAAGCCTGCCCGCCGATGTCGGCCGGGGCCGGGCGCAGCGCCGGGAACTCGACCTGGCCGGTGACGGAGAAGTACTCGGTGGAGCGCGGCGGGTTGATGAACAGCAGGTTGCCGGGCGGCAGCACCGGCGGGACCACGCCGTCGAGGATCGTCACCGGCACCTCGGCCGCCGTCTCGGGGAAGGTGAAGGTCGTCGTCGGCACCGTCGTGACGTCGAGGCTGGAGAGCAGGCTGAGCGCCGTCTCGAGGAAGCGGTTGCCCGGCCCGACGATACGCACCGCGGTGCGCTCATCGGCCGCGCCGACGGCCCAGCCCCGGTCGTCGAGCGGCAGCGCGTCGCCCTGCGGGTCCTCCACCAGGCGGGCCTCGGCCACGCGCACCTGGGCCGGCACGTCGACGATGATCGCCTGCTCGCCGGCGCGCTTTTCGCCCGCCGCGCCGGGCACCGCCCCCGGCAGGCTCAGGTCGTAGGCGCTGAAGAGCGAGCCGTCCAGGTAGACGTCCATGCGGCGCGTGACCGGGGCGGAGCCGTAGTTCGCCGCCTGGATGAAGAGCGTCTGGCCGGCGGGGCTAGGCTGGAGCGCCATGGCGCTGATCGCCACGTTGCCGTCGCGCTCGCCGATGGGGAAGTAGCGCACGGTGGCGGGCATCGTGAGGTCCTGCGGCACCTCGACGTTGCCGTCCGAGATGATCGCCACCTCGCTCTCGGCCTCGCGCGAGGAGAGCGCCGCGGCGAGCGCCAGGGCCGGCGCGAGGTCGCTCCCGCCGCCGGGTCGCAGCTCGATGCCGTCGATCGCCGCGTTCACCTGGCGCTGGTCGGTTGTGGAAGCGGCCAGGACCTCCATCTGGCCGCCGGCGGCGATCACCGTGGCCCGCCCGCCGTCGGGGAGCTGCTCGACGAGCTGGCGCGCCTGGCGCTTGGCGGCCTCGAGCCTGGTCGTGCCCGCGTCGGTCGCGCCCATGCTGGCCGAGCGGTCGACGATGATGATCAGGTTGCGCCCGGCGATGCCTTCGGTCAGGAAGAATGGCCGCGCCAGCGCGATGGCGAGCAGCAGCATCAGCAGCAGCTGGAGCAGCAGCAGCCAGTTGCGGCGCAGCCGCTGCCAGGGGGCGTTGGCCTCCACGTCGCGCACCATGCGGCGCCACAGAAACGTCGAGGAGACGCGGCGCTCCTCGCGGCGCAGCTTGAGCAGGTACATCGCCACGATCAGCGGCCCGACGAGGAGGACGCTGAGGAGCGCGAGCGGGGCTAGTAGAGCCATAGCGACAGCCTACCGCGTAGCGCGCACCAGTGCAGCGCCGGGATGGGGCGCGCGGGCACGGGCTACGGATGACGAACGACGGGTTTTCTACCGCACCACCCCGCGGCGGCGCAGGTTCGACAGCACGAAGTCCTCGATCGGCACGGCGGTGTCGGCGACGATGTAGGAGATGCCGCGCCCGCTGCAGAAGCTCTCGATCTCGGCCTGCCACTCGCGCAGGTCCGCCTCGTAGCGCCGGAGCGTCTCCAGGTCGGCGGTGATCTCCACCGGCGCGCCGCCCTCGATGTCGATCAGCCGGAAGTCGCCGTCCAGCTCGGGGCGCAGCTCCTGCGGCGCCAGCACGTGGACGAGGGTGATATCGAACGGGCGGGCGGTGAGCGCGCGCAGCGCCTCCTTCCAGCTGGGGTCCAGCAGGTCCGAGCAGAGCAGCAGCGGCCCGGCATTGCGCGCCGTGTGCGCGTAGCGGCGGCAGGCGTCGAGCAGCGACCCAGCCGGTGCGCCGGGGGATGCGGCGGACAGGCGCTGCAGGAAGCTGAACAGCGGCAGCGCCCCGGCCTTGCCGCGCACCCCGGGCAGCTGCACCCCGCCGCGCCCCGCCCCGAAGGCGCTGACGGTGACGCGGTCCAGGCTGCTGAGCGCGACATAGCCGAACGCGCCGGCCACGCGGCGGGCGTAGAGGAACTTGTTCGGCTCGCCCCAGTCCATCGAGGGGGTGCAGTCCACCAGCAGGTGGACCGTCAGCTCCTCCTCGGCGACGAACATCTTCAGGAACACGCGCTCCATGCGCGCGTACAGGTTCCAGTCGATCTGGCGGATGTCATCGCCGGCGGTGTACGGCCGGTAGTCCGAGAACTCGACCGACGACCCGCGGCGCGGGCTGCGGCGCTCGCCCTGCACATCGCCCGGCAGCGCCCGCCGCATCAGCAGCGCCATGCGGTCCAGCTTGCGCAGGAAGGCTGAGTCGAAGAGCGGCTGGGTTTGTGGCTGAGTCGGTGCCGTCATAGCAGTGCAGAGCGCAACGTGCAAGCGCCGGAGGCGGACGTGTGACGAAGAGAGCGACGCCCGACACGCCGCGCGATCAGAGCGACGTGTACTCCGGCCGCGTCTTGTGCTGCGGCGCGGCGTTGTGGCGGGCGACGAACACGCCGATCAGCCCGCCGATCATCGCGGCCAGCAGCTCCAGCAGCGCCAGGCCGGGGTGGACGAAGGCCAGCAGATGCTCGCGCATCCCGAGCGCGAGGCCCATGCGCGCGGCGATGCAGATCACCCCGACGCTCAGCCCCGGAGCGACCGGCGGCGCGCCGGCCCAGCGCCCGGCGACGAAGCCACCGGCGGCGCTGCAGGCCGGGAGCAGCAGCGCGACCAGGCCGCGGTTGCCGAGCAGGCGCGCGACGAAGTACACCAGCGCGGCGAGCGCCAGCGCGAGCGCGAGCCCGACGAGCGATGCAGGGATACGGATCACGGCAGCCACCCCGGTTATTCGGCCCTGACCGCCTCGACGATCTGCTTGATCACCTCGTCCGGCTGCACGCCCTCCGCCTGGGCCTCGAAGTTCAGGATCACCCGGTGGCGCAGAGCCGGCAGCGCCGCCTGCTTGAGATCGTTGAAGGAGACGTTGTAGCGGTTGTCGAGCAGCGCCATGATCTTGCTGGCCAGGATGAGCGCCTGCATGCCGCGCGGGCTGGCCCCGTAGCGCACGTACTCGCGCGTGATCGGCGGGGCGCTCTTCTCCTCCGGGTGGGTGGCCGAGATCAGGCGGGCGGCGTAGGCCAGAACGTGGCTGGCGATCGGGACGGTGCGCGCCAGGTTCTGCATCTCGATGATCATCGCGCCGTCGGCCACCTTGCGCGGCTGCGGGGCGCTGGCGCCGGTGGTGCGGTTGGCGATCTCGATCAGCTCCTCGGTGCTGGGGAAGGGCACGATGATCTTGAAGAAGAAGCGGTCGAGCTGCGCCTCGGGCAGCGGGTAGGTGCCCTCCATCTCGAGCGGGTTCTGGGTCGCCAGCACGAAGAACGGGCTCGCCAGCCGGTGGATCGTCTTCGAGACGGTGACGGTGCGCTCCTGCATCGCCTCGAGCAGCGCGCTCTGGGTCTTGGGCGTCGCGCGGTTGATCTCGTCCGCGAGCACCAGGTTGGCGAAGATCGGGCCCGGCTCGAAGCGGAACATCTTGCGCCCGCTCTCATCCTCGCTGATCAGCGTCGTGCCGACGATGTCGGCCGGCATCAGGTCCGGGGTGAACTGGATGCGGCTGAAGGTGCAGTCGATCACGTCGGCGAGCGTGCGGACGAGCGTGGTCTTGGCCAGCCCCGGCACGCCTTCGAGGAGCGCGTTGCCCCCGGAGAGGAGCGTGATCACGGTCTGGCGAATCAGCTCGCGCTGGCCGACGATCACCTGGCCGATCTCGGCCTCGATCGTCAGCGCGCGCTGGCGGAACTCTTCGGGGGTCATCGTGGGGACGAACTGGCTGGCTGTGGACATGCGAACGCTCCTCGTGACATAGGCGCTGCGAGGCGGTGTGGCGGGCGGCGCCCGCCGCACCCTCGCCGATGGGCCTCCGCGGCTGTGTTGCCGGCGCAGACGGCGCCGAACAGAGAAGTCAGGCGGGGCCATCGGCCCCGCATCCCCGCTTCGGTAGCTGCCGGACTGAGCCTCGCTCTACGCAAGCGCAATGGTCTTGACGGTGATTCCGATCGCCGCGATGAGGAACGCAAGCCAGAAGACGGCGGTCAGGGCAAATGCGACAGCAATAGCGCTGGCCGGAAGATTGAACTGGCGCACACCCCAGCTGACGGTCACACACCCAAGAATCACAGCCAAGGCGAGCAAGCCAATAATTGTCAGTTCCATAACCTCTACTTACCTGCCTCGGCACAACGCGGGGCCGATGCATTCATGTATCCGCGGTGCCGCAACGAGCACTCCCGAGCAGGCGCCCGACGGCACAAACTATGCCACCGCGCTAGCGGTTGGGCTCGAGCTGCGAGAAGTAGTCGCGCACATAGTCCTTCAGGTGCGGGGGGATCGCGCTCTGGTCGAGCGCCTCGCTGGCCGCCCGCTCGTACTGCGGCAGCACCTGCTGGAAGGGCACCCGCGACTGGTTGGTCACACCGGGCTGGTTGGTCTGCCCCTCCTGGGTCTGGACCTGGCCGCCCTCGCCCTGCTGGCCCTGGATTCGCTCGGTCCGGCCCTGCTGGTTGTTCGGGTCGAAGGGCTGGTAGACGAGGTCGCTCTCGCCGCTGCCCTGGCCGCCGCCCCGGTCGGTCTGGTTCGGGTCCGAGCTCTGGTCGCCGCCCTGGCTCTGCTGGCCCTGCTGACCCTGCTGGCC
>CALJIC010000276.1 GCA_937974195.1 uncultured Roseiflexaceae bacterium
GATCCACCACAGCGACTCGATGTACTTGTTGTCGTAGGTGTAGTAGCCGTCCTCGCTCACCCAGTAGGCGATGCGCTCGGTGAACACCTTCCAGTCCTGGATGTACTCCCACACGCTCTTGCGGCACTCGGCGTTGAACGCGGCGATGCCGTAGCGCTCGATGTCGGGCTTGCCGCTGAAGCCGAGCTTCTTCTCGACCTCGATCTCCACCGGCAGGCCGTGCGTGTCCCACCCCTCGCGCCGCCCGATGATCCTGTAGCCCTGCATGGCGCGGTAGCGGCAGATCACGTCCTTGAAGACCCGCGAGATCGTGTGGTGGATGCCCGGCCGCCCGTTGGCGGTCGGCGGCCCCTCGTAGAAGACGAAGGGCTTGTCGCCGGCCTCCAGGCTCTTCTCGACGATCCGCCTGGCCTTCCACAGCTCGAGCACCGACTCCTCGAGCTTCGGGAAGCTCACCCTGGTGTCGACCGACTGAAATGCCATAACGCCTCCTGAGAATCGAAAAACCCCGCCCCCACTTGGGGACGAGGCCGGACAAGCCCCGCGGTACCACCCCGCTTCAGATCGAAGATTCCAGATTGGAGATTTCAGATTGTGAACGGGTTCGCCCCGAACATCAATCTGCGATCTGCAACCTGCAATCCACAATGCTCTGCGCTCAGTGGAGTGCCATCACACTCCCGCCCCTGCTAACGGTGGGCGAGACCGGTCGGCTTAGTCCCGTGCGGTTTCAGCCTTCGGCTCGGGAGGGATTTTCGGCGACCGCTCCGGGCGCACCTTTCACCGTCGTGCGCTCGCTGGACCGGCGTCGTGACGCCTACTCGTCTCCGTCAACGCCTGTAACGCCCATTATATCACATGTCACCGCGCCTGTGCATCGGTCGCGAGGCGGATTGGAAGCGCGCTAGCCCTGCGGCGCTGTGCCCTCCGGCTCAGGCCCCGTCGCCGCCGGGCGCGCCGGGTCGCTCGACCAGTCGCTCCACGAGCCCTCGTACAGCAGCGCGTCCGTGCGCCCGGCCAGGTGCAGCGCGAAGATGTCGTGGGCGGCGGTCACGCCCGACCCGCAGTAGCACACGATCGTCCGCGCCCTATCGGCCCCGAGGGCGGCGTAGCGCGCCCGCAGCTCCTCGGCGCTCAGCAGCGTGCCGTCGGCCCGCAGGTTGCCGGCGTACGGCGCGGAGCGCGCGCCCGGTATGTGCCCGGCGCGCGGGTCGACCGGCTCCACCCGCCCCTCGTAGCGCTCGGCCGCCCGCGCGTCGAGCAGCAGCGCCTCGGGGTCACGCCGCAGCGTGTCCACCGCCTGCGCATCCACGACCATCGCCGGATTCGGGCGCGGTGTGAAGCGCGCACGCTCCGGCAGCTTCTCGCCGCTCTCGGTCGGGTAGCCTGCGCGCTCCCAGGCCGGCCACCCCCCGTCCAGCAGCGAGACCTGCTCGTGGCCGAAGTAGCGCAGCAGCCACCACAGGCGCGCCGCGGCCGCCCCGCCCGATGCATCGTAGGCCACGACGTGCGTTCCGTCGCCGATCCCCGCCCGAGCGGCCGCCTCGGCGAACGCCTCCGGCGACGGCAGCGGGTGGCGGCCCGGCCCGGCGCCCTTCGGTGCCGAGAGGTCGGTGTCGATATCCATATAGGCCGCGCCCGGGATATGCGCGGCCAGGTACTCCGCGCGCCCGCGCCCTGGCTCGGTCAGGTACCAGCGCACATCGACCACCCGCAGGCTCGGGTCACCCAGCCGGCCTGCGAGCCACTCCGGCGTCACAAGTGGTTCTACAGCCATCCGGCGCTCCATTCATCTGCCGGCCCGGTCGCTCCGGCCGGCTCGCGTCGCCATTATACCCTTGCGCCCGATCGCTCCGCTCAGCGGGCACCGGGGTGAGGAGGTGCGCGCCTCAGCTTGAGTAGCCGTGTGGATCGAAGCGAAGTGAGGTTCTGTGGGCGGCCCCGGCCATACCGGGTGCGCTAGGACTAGGAAGGTGTGCGTGGAGCTACTTGCCGCCTTGGGCCCGCTCGCGCGCGAGGTAGTAGGTGAGGCTGTGCATGACAGCCACCGGGTCGATGTTGCGCACCCACACGCCCTCCGGCACCTGGAGCACCGTCGGGGCGTAGTTGAGGATCGCGCGCACGCCCGCTGCTACCAGCTGGTCGGTGACCTCCTGGGCGCGCCCGGCCGGCACCGCGATGATCGCCATGCGGATCCCCATCTCGGCCACCACCTCGCGGATGCGCTCGAACGGCTGCACGCGCATGCCGGCGACCTCGTTGCCGATCTTCTCAGGGCTGTTGTCGAACAGGGCTGCGATGCGAATCCCCTGCTGCCGGAAGCCCTCGTAGCGCGCGATCGCCTCGCCCAGATGGCCGATTCCGATCAGCGCCACCGGCCACTCGTGCGTCAGCCCGAGGATGTCCTCGATCTGCGCCAGCAGCTTCTCGACATCGTAGCCGATCCCTTGCTTGCCGAACTCGCCGAAGTAGGAGAGATCCTTGCGGATCTGCGCGGCAGTGACATTGATTCGCTCGCCAAGCTCCTGCGAGGAGACCGAAGTCTTGCCTTCTTCGAGCAGATAGCGCAGACTGCGCGCATATAGGGGCAGACGTCGAATGACGACGTCGGGCGGTGGTTCCATGCGATCCACGAC
This sequence comes from uncultured Roseiflexaceae bacterium, assembly GCA_937974195.1. Lineage (GTDB taxonomy): Bacteria > Chloroflexota > Chloroflexia > Chloroflexales > Roseiflexaceae > CALJIC01. The sequence continues at coordinate 2,637 of CALJIC010000276.1, forward strand.
GCGCCTCCCCGAGTATTTGCCAGGTAATGGCTGGTCAATATACCGATGCAATATCGTGAAGTGTAGCACTAGCGCCGCCGACTTGTCAAGGTACAGCGCCGCTGGACGGCATCAGGGTGCGGAAAACACCGGCTGCGGCAACGGTCCCTCCGGCCCGCTCCCGCGCAGCTTCGCGCGCTCCGTGCTATAATCAACTGTGTTGCGCAGCGTCCTCGCCCTGCGGACCGTCGCTTCGCACCACAGCTGGCAGAGGCGATGAGTATCAATCCACCACAGTACCCACCCGAGATCCTCGAGCAGCCGCGGTTCGATGAGGTCGAACAACGCAGCCAGGTGCTCAATAACCTGCTGCGCGTCTCGACGTACCTCGTCTCCGTGCTCGACCCCGCCGAGCTGATCGACGGCCTCGTCCAGCGGGTGGTCGAAGTCGTGCCGGCCGTCCAGGCCGGCCTGCTCTGGATCTTCGACCGCCAGAACAACCTGCTGCGCGTCGAGTCCTGCCACGGGCTCGAGCCTGGCCCCGGGCGCGACGCGCTGCTGCGCCTGAACCTGCGCCCCGGCGAAGGGCTCCCCGGCAACGTGCTGCAGCGCGGCGAGCCGCTGCTGATCGAAACCCGTTCGAACTACCGCGACCTCGCGCGGCGCGCCAGCCCGCGCAGCGAGGAGGACCTGCACCTCTACCTGGACCAGCTGCCGCGCGAGCTCGCGGCGGTCGTCCTGCCGCTGCGCATCGGCCCCGAGATCATCGGCGTGCTCGAGCTGATCAACCTCGGCTACCGGCCCCCGCTGCGCCGCGAGGACCTCCAGGTGCTGCAGACCTTCAGCAACCTGGCCGCCGGCGCCATCAAGAACGCCCAGCTCCACGCCCAGATGCAGACTCACCAGCGCCGCCTCGAGGCCTTCGGCGCGATCGGCACGGTGGTCAGCACCGCCGCCGACCTCGACGAGCTGATGAGCAACGTCCTCGACGTCACCCTCGGCGTCGTCAGCGCCCCCACCGGCGCGCTGCTGCTGCTCGACCCGGCCCGCGGCGAGCTCACCATCGGCGCCCAGCGCAACATGCCGGCCGCCTACCTCGCCGCCTACAGCCACCAGCCGGTCAGCGGCGCCGCCTGCGAAGAGTCCGTCCGCTACGGCCAGCCCGTCCGCCGCCCGCTGATCGCCGAGGCCGGCGAGGAGCTGCTGATCGACGCGGGCCTCGCCGGCTGCGCCCACATCCCGCTCCTCGCCGGCGGCACCGTCGTCGGCATCATCAGCGTCTACGGCGACGCCTCGCTCCCCAGCCGGGTGGACATCCAGGCGCTCATGATGATGAGCAGCCTGGTCGGCTTCGCGATCGCCAACGTCCGCCTCTACAACGACAGCCAGCTGGAGCGCCGCAAGCTCGCCGCGGTGATCAACAGCCTCGCCGAGGGCGTGGTGCTGTGCGACAGCCAGGGCCGCCTGGTGCTCGCCAACCAGACGGCGATGGAGCTGCTCTCGATCGAGCGCTTCCCCTTCCAGCAGTCCCTCAGCGAGATGGCGGACTTCTACGCCATGCGCGATATGGATGGCGTGCCCCTGCCGGTCGAGCGCCTCCCGCTCGCGCGCGCCCTCTCCGGCGAGGTGTTCCACGACTACCGGCTGCTCTCGCACGGCGCCAGCGGCCAGGACACCGTGCTCAGCTTCAGCGGCGCCCCGGTCCACGACGACGAGGGCGCCATCGAGGGCGCGGTCGTGATCTTCCGCGACGTCACCACCACGCAGAAGCTCGAGCGCGCCAAGGACGACTTCCTGGCGGTCGCAGCCCACGAGCTGCGCAGCCCGCTCGCCGCGGTGCGCGGCTACGCCGACCTGCTCATCAGGCGCAGCGCCCGCCGCGAGGAGGACCAGGCCGAGCTGCGCGGGCTGACCATCCTCGGCCAGCAGGTCAGCCACATGCTGCGCCTGGTGGACAACCTGCTCGACGTCTCGCGCCTCGACGCCGGCCAGCTCAGCCTCTCACTGCAGCGGGTCAACCTGGTGACGCTCGCGCAGCAGGTGCTCGAGCAGCAGCGCCCGGCCGCCGCCGACCGCGAGCTGGTGCTGGACTCCGCCGTGCCGGAGCTGTACCTGGTCTGCGACCCGCTGCGCATCCGCCAGGTGCTCACCAACCTGGTCGGCAACGCCATCCGCTACAGCCCGAACCACACCAGCGTGGCGGTGCACGTGCGCGTCGAGCGCGTCGACGAGCTGGCGCGCAGCCACCCGACCTTCGCGCAGCTGCGCGGCATCACCCCCAACGGCCACACCGACTGCGAGACGCTCGCGCTGGTGCAGGTGCACGACCAGGGCGCCGGGATACCCCAGGAGCAGCTCGGGCGCCTGTTCCGGCGCTACTCGCGCGGCCTCCAGCGCTCCGGCGAGGGCCTCGGGCTCGGCCTGTACCTCAGCCGCGAGTTCGTCACCCGCCACGGCGGCGAGATCTGGGCCGAGAGCCGCGAGGGCCAGGGGAGCAGCTTCATGTTCACCCTGCCGCTCAACGCCGAGCCCGGCGACAGGTAGCGCCCCACCCTCTTCACCAGTGTGGTATCGTAAGAGACGCAACATGAACTGCGCCCGCTGCGCCGGGCGCGCCGGCAGTGCGCGCCGCACACCGGCCGCGAAACAGTGGTGAACCATGCATTTCAAAGACCAGATCGCGAACCTCCCGCCCTACAAGCCACCCAAGCTGATCCGCCAGCAGCCGCAGGGCGTCACCAAGCTCTCGTCCAATGAGAACCCGCTCGGCCCGTCGCCCCGCGCCGTGGCCGCGATCCAGGCCGCAGCCGCCGGCGTTCACCGCTACCCGGACGCCGGCGCCGTCGCGCTGCGGCAGGCGCTCGCCAGCCGCTACTCGCTCGAGCCCGAGCAGGTGCTCTGCACCAACGGCTCGGACGAGGCGGTCTTCCTCACCTGCCTGGCCTTCCTCGGCGAGGGCGACAACGCGGTGATGGCCCACGGCTCGTTCATCAGCTATTACCTGCGCACGCTCGAGATGGGCGCCGAGGCCGTGCGGGTGCCGCTGGGCGACTACACCCACGACCTGGAGGCCATGGCCGACGCGATCACCGATCGCACGCGCCTCCTGCTGGTCTGCAACCCGAATAACCCGACCGGCACGACCAACAGCGCCGCCGAGATGAGCCGCCTGCTGGCCCGCGTCCCGGACGACGTGCTGGTGGTGGTGGACGAGGCCTACATCGAGTTCGTGGACCGGCCGGACTACCCCGACCTGCTCGGCGAGCTGCGGGGCGGGCGCCGCAACCTGCTGCTGCTGCGCACCTTCGCAAAGATCTACGGCCTCGCCGGCCTGCGCCTCGGCTACGCCTTCGGCCACCCGGATGTGATCGGGTACCTGGACCGCGCCCGCCCGACCTTCAACGTCAACGCGCTCGCGCAGGCCGCCGCCCTCGCCGCGCTCGAGGACCAGGAGCACGTCGCGCGCAGCCGGGAGCACGCGATCGCCTGCCGCCAGCGCTTCGAGCAGGAGCTGCGCGCCCTCGGCCTCTCCCCGGTGCCGACCCAGACCAACTTCGTGGCCGTCCCCGTGCCCGATGACGCCGCCATGACCGAGGCGCTGCTCGAGCGCGGCATCACCGTGACCCCGCTCGCCGGCTGGGGGCTGCCGGGCCACATCCGCATCTCGTTCGGCACCGACGAGGAGAACCAGCGCCTCTTCGAGGCTCTGCGGGCGCTGCTCGCCGGCCAGTGATGGGAGGTATGCGTTGGGGGCTCCGCCCCGCACCCTTCGGGGGAGAAGGCGGAGCCTCCCAGAGTCTGCCTTTTCCGTCGCAGAGCGGCGGAAGAACGTGACCGTGGCGGGCCTGCGGCCCTCCGCACCCCTGCGAGGGTAGGCGGCGCGAGCGCGCCGCCGTTCGAACTGGATAGTGTGCGGGCGTGGCCAGCAACGCCGAACGGCGCCCACACACGAGCATTGTAGCGAGGAGTTTCTGTCATGCCGAGCTGCCCTCAGTGCGGCGCTGAGGTTGCCGCCGACCAGCGATTCTGCCCGCAGTGCGGCACCCGCCAGCCCGAGCGGCCAGCCGCCCAAAGCGCCGGCGCCACGGTGGTCCTGCAGCCCCCGCCGACCCAGGCGCTCAACCCGCCCCTGCCTAGCTCCGACCCCGCTGAGCCGCCCCCGCCGGAGGCCGCAGCTCAGCCGACGGTCGCGGTGCCGAGCGCGCCGGCCCAGGACCCCGCGCCCGGCAGCTTCGGCCTGCCGCCGGCCTCGTACGCACAGCCCGCCGCCCCGCCCGCCCCGCAGCCCGTGCAGAGCAAGCCGCGCTGGGGGCTGATCCTCGGAATCATCGGCGGCCTGCTCGCGCTCGCGTGCATCGTCCTCGTCGTCGGCGGCCTGTTTATCGTCCGCCAGTTCGGCGAGGTGGTGGCGAGCATGACCCCCGTCGCTTCTTCCAGCGGCGTCTTCACCACCGAGCTCCTGAGCGATGACTTCAGCAGCGAGCGGCGCAGCAGGTTCATCGAGGGCGCGGACTCGGACGGGTCGTTCAGCTTTACCGGGGGCACCTATGTGATCACGCTCGACCAGCCGGAGCTCATTATGTGGAGCGCGGCCGGCGAAACCTACGACGACATCGCGATCGAGGTCGACGCGACTGTCGAAGGCCCGCCGGGCAGCGCGGCCGCGCTGCTGTTCCGCTACCAGGACGAGCAAAACTTCTACCTGCTCCGGGTCTACGGCGATGGGAGCTACATGCTCACGCGCTTCCTCGATGACGAGCCGTTTGACCTGGTCGAGTTCGCCCAGTCAGACGCGATCAATGGGCCCGGCCAGCCCAACCGCCTGCGCATCGAGCTGCTCGGCGAGACCATTCGGCTGTACGCCAACGACCAGCTGCTCACAGAGGTCACCGACTCGAGCTTCGCCGAAGGCGACGTGGCGCTTGGCATCAGCGCAGAGGACGAGGCTGGCGGCAGCGTGACGTACGATAACCTGATTATCTACGGCACATCCTGAGGAGCTGTTATGAAGATCATTGTTGTCGGCACAGGATTTGTCGGGCTGACCCACGCGGCCGTCTGCTCGGAGTACGGCCACGAGGTGTACGCCTACGACATCGACGCCGAGCGCATTGCTGCCTATAGCACCGGCAAGGCCGAGGCGATCGAGCGCTACGTCAACGAGCCGGGCCTGCCGGCGATCGTCGCCGAGAACCTCGGGCGCTACCTGTTCTTCACCAATGACCTCGCGCCGGTGATCGAGGGCACCGACGCCATCTTCCTGTGCCTCCCGACCCCTCCGCGCCCCGACGGCTCCTCGGACCTCAGCGCCTACTTCGCCGGCGTCAACTACCTGGCGCAGCTGCTCGCCGCGCGCCAGGACCAGCGCCGCGTGGTGCTGATCAACAAGAGCACCGTCCCGATCGGCACCGCCCGCCAGCTCGAGAGCGTGCTGCGCGACTACCAGGTGCCGAACGCCGGCGTGGCCTCCAACCCCGAGTTCCTGCCCGAGGGCGACGCCGTCGAGAAGTCGCGCCGCCCCGACCGGGTGGTCGTCGGCGCGGACCACGAGGAGGACTTCCGCATCCTCCGCCGCATCTACTCGCAGTTCGTCAACCACGTGCGCATCCGCTATATCGAGACGACCCCCGAGACAGCCGAAGCGATCAAGTACGTCGCCAACACCCTGCTGCTCACCTACATCTCGTTCTGGAACGGCGTCGGCGCGCGGCTCGGCGAGACCTTCCCCAACATCAGGATGGAGGACCTCAAGCGCGGCGTCACCGCCGACGGGCGTATCTCGACCTGGGGCTCCTACGTGTCGAACGGCGCCGGCGGCTCCTGCTTCGGCAAGGACATCCAGAGCCTGATCTACCAGCTGCGCGCCGCCGGACAGGGCACCGACCTCCTGCAGTCGGTGTTCAACATCAACGAGTACCAGAAGACCTACTTGATCGAGCGGGCGGTGCGCGAGGCCGGGGCGAACTTCAACCACAAGACGGTGGCGCTGCTGGGGCTGGCGTTCAAGCAGCGCACGAACGACATGCGCGACTCCTCGGCGCTGAAGGTGGTGGAGGCGCTGCTCGCGCGCGGGGTGAAGTCCATCCGCGCCTACGACCCGATGGCGCTCGGCGAGGCGCGCAAGTTCTTCGACCCGGAGAAGAACCACCTGTTCGAGAAGATCAGCTACCACAACAGCGCCAGGGAGGCGCTGACGGGGAGCCAGATGCTGTTCATCTCGACCGACTGGGAGGAGTTCCGCGGGCTGTCGCGCACGATCGAGCAGACGGTGCAGCCGCCCTACCTGGTGCTCGACGGGCGGCGCATGATCCCCGACTACGAGGAGCTGGTCGCCGCCGGCTACGGCTACCTCGCGGTCGGATCGCCCTATATGGCGCCCAAATGACCCTGATGATATTGTCATCAATCTGTAGCCTTTGGGGTCTAGCAGTTTGAGGGCGTAGCTGGTATAGTGCATGCTGGCGTAGTCTTTATTATTGCCAGCAACGCGCCTGCATGATCGATCTCGCAACAGACAAGTCTGACGCGCACCAGCCACAGATGGCGGCCGAGCAATCACTGGTCGCGGTGCGGATCGATCCCCTGATTCGCATCACGCAGGCGATCGAGACCGCCGCGACCCTCGACGAGCTGCTGCTCCTCTCGCTCCACGAGCTGACGCGGCTGCTGGAGGTCGAGCGGGGCGGCGTCGCGCTGCTCGAAGATGGCGACCTGCGGCTGGTCTGCGAGTACCCGCCGCAGGTCGCCGCGCCGGGCATGTCCCTCACCGATCTGCCCCTGGTCCACACGGCGCTGCGCGAGCGCCGGCCGGTCCAGATCTCCTGCGCCGAGTGGGGCGCGTACCCTCCGCCGGTCGCGGAGCTGCTCCGCGCGCGCGAGATCCGCGCGGCGCTGATCGTCCCGCTGATCGCCCAGGACCACGAGCTCGGGGTGCTGATGCTCGGCTCCACCGGTGCGGCGCGCACCTTCAGCGCCGATGAGGAGGCGCTGGCGCGCGTGCTGGCCGGGCAGATCGCGGCCGCGATCACCGCCTTCCGGCTCAACGAGGCCGCCCAGCGCCGCACCCAGGAGCTGAGCACGCTCAACGAGATCGCCGCCACCATCACCTCCACGCTGGACACGCGCGAGGTGTACCGGCTGGTGGTGCAGAAGCTCAACCAGTACTTCCGCGTCGAGGCCGGCTCGCTCCTGCTGAAGGACGAGGCCACCGGCGAGCTCGAGTTCGTGATGACGATCGAGGGCGGCGAGGAGAAGCTCGCCGGCGTGCGTGTCCCCGCCGGCCAGGGCGTCGTCGGGCATGTGGTGGCCACCGGCCAGTGGGAGATCGTCGCCGACGTCGAGCGCGACCCGCGCTTCTACCGCAAGATCAGCGAGGACGCGGGCTTCGTGACGCGCTCGATCCTGTGCGTGCCGATGATCGCCAAGGGCCGGGTCATGGGCGCCATCGAGCTGCTCAACAAGCTCGACGGGCCGTTCGTGGAGCTCGACGCGCAGCGGCTGCTGCGCATGGCGGCCTTCATCGCCGTGGCGATCGAGAACGCCCACCTGTTCCAGCAGGTCGCCGACGGCCGCGACCGGCTGGAGGCGATCCTCAACTCCACCGCCGACGGCATCCTCATGGCCGACCCGCACGGCGTGGTGCTGAGCGCGAACCCCATGGCCGAGCGCATCTGCGAGCTCGACGAGGCGCAGATCATCGGGCGGCGGCTGGACGACCTGCTGGCCGCGCTGCGCGAGCGCGCGCACGAGGTGATCCAGCGCCCGTGGGGCAGCGCCCAGGACGGCGAGAGCGACCCGTACGTGCCGCTCCAGGTGACCGAGCTGGCCCTCGGCGGCGCGCGGCGGCGCTTCGTGCGCCTGCTGCAGCTCCCGGTGCGCGATGCGCAGGGCGGCGTCTACGGCCAGCTGGTGGTGCTGCGCGACATCACCCAGGAGAAGGAGCTCGAGCAGCTGCGCGAAGACTACACCAACATGCTCATCCACGACCTGCGCGCGCCGCTGACCTCGATCATGAACGGCGTGATGATGGTGCAGCGCGGCCTCACCGGCCCGGTGACCGACCAGCAGCGCGAGCTGCTGAAGATCGCCTACCAGGGCAGCGAGGCTATGCTCGCGCTGATCAACAACCTGCTCGACATCTCCAAGATGGAGCAGGGCCAGATGACCCTCGACCTGCGCCCGCTCTCGCCGTATGCAGTGATCGACAAGGTGATGGAGCGGCTGCGCGCCTCCGCCACCAGCGCCAAAGTGGTGATCGACCAGGAGCTCGAGGTCAACCTGCCGCTGATCGAGGCCGACGAGGATAAGCTCATCCGCGTGCTCCAGAACCTGCTGGATAACGCGATCAAGTTCTCCGGCCCCGGCTCGACGATCACGATCGGCGCCCACTACGCCGGCGCGGCGCGCCCGCCCTCGCCCAAGCTGCCGCTCCGCCGCGTGCCGCACGAGGGGAACTGGCTGGTCATGTGGGTGCAGGACCGCGGCATCGGCATCCCGCCCGCCTACCACGAGCGCATCTTCGAGAAGTTCGGCCAGGTCCACGGCCGCAAGCTGCGCGGCACCGGCCTTGGGCTGACCTTCTGCAAGCTGACCGTCGAGGCGCACGGCGGGCACATCTGGGTCGAGAGCGAAGAGGGCCAGGGGAGCGTCTTCGCCTTCCGGCTGCCGCTCAGTTCGGAGGCGTAAAAAGCTTTACAAATCCGCCATCCGATCGCAGGTTTGCTTGATGGGTAACGTTCCAGTATAATGTCCTGAGTATCCCAGGATCGGCCGCACGGTGTGTAAAGTTCGCCACGCGTAGGGGCAATGACTTCATGCGCAGGCTGTTCCAGGCGCTTCAGTCGCAGATCCGCTACAAGATCATCGTCCCCTATCTGGCGCTGACGTTGATGGTCACGATGGCCGGCGCCGCAATCGCCGTTGGCCTCGTGGCCGCCTCCTGGGAGGAGCGCCTGCAGAACCAGCTGGCGCAGGTCGGCCGCAACACCTCCGACGCGCTCGTGCGCCGCGAGCGCAACCACCTCGACTTCCTCCGCCTGATCGCATTTGCCCCCGCCAACCCGGACCGCAACGTCCCGGCGATGGCCGAGGTCTTCGCCAGACGCGACCCGGACGAGGTCGCGCGGGCGCTCGAGCCGTACTACCGGTTCGGCGTCGGCAACATCAACCTCGACTTCGACCGGATGATCGCCTTCGACAGCGAGGGCAAGGCGCTGGTGGACTGGGCGCGGGTGAGCGAGAACGTGGACGAGCCGCCGCTGCGCATCGAGGGCACCGACCTGTCGCAGGTCGACTTCGTGCAGAAGATCATCGCGGGCGAGACGGTCGAGGGCAACGACAAGTTCTCGAACCTGATCTACTTCGCGCCCGACGTCCAGCCGTACTTCTACACCGCGGTGCCGCTGCGGCGCGGCGACGAGGTGGTCGGCGGCGTGATGATCGCCATCAAGAGCGACCGCCTGCTGGCGTCGCTGGAGAAGAGCAGCCAGGCGGTCGTCACCACCATCTACGACCTGAAGGGCAAGGCGCTCAGCACGACGCTCGTCAGCCGCGATAACCTGGCGCAGCTCGATATGCCGCCGGGCGCGCTGCAGCCGCTGCTGGATGGCGAGGCCCAGTCGGTCTTCACGGTGGAGCTCAACCAGCGCGGCTACCAGCTGGCCTACAGCCCGCTGGTGATCGCCGAGAACCAGGTCGGCTACTTCTCGGTCGGCCTCTCGCGCGACTTCCAGGTGCAGTCGCTCTCGCTCAGCCGCAACTCGATCGTCGCGATCGCGATGTTCCTGGCGCTCGGCTCGGTGCTGATCGGCTACAGCATCGCGCGCAGCATCACGCGCCCGCTGGCGAACCTGGTCGAGACGGCCGAGGCGGTGACGGCCGGCGACCTGGAGCGGCGCTCGACGGTCGCCTCGGTGGATGAGTTCGGGACGCTGGCCCAGGCGTTCAACCAGATGACCGAGCACCTGCTCCAGCTCTACCGCACCAGCCGCGAGCTGAGCTCGTCGATCGAGGTCGGCCCGGTGCTCGACGTGACCGCGCGCACCGCCCAGTCGTTCGTGCCGGGGACCGAGGTGCTGGCGCTGCTCGACATGGAGGACCGCGGCGTGCTGCGCTACCGGGCGCACGCGGCCGCCGCGCCCCAGGTGGCGGCGCTCGAGCACCTGCGCGTCGATATCACCGACCCGCTGATGCGCGAGCTAGCGCACAGCCGGGCGACGCGCCGGCTGGACCCGCAGGACGACCCGCGGCTGGACGCCCTGGGGCTCGGCCGGGTGGCCGGCTTCCGCAGCCTGCTGCTCACGCCGCTGGTGGTGCAGGATGAGCCGGCCGGCATGCTGATCTTCGGGCACCACGAGCCGGATGCGTTCGACGGTGCCGCCGAGGCGTCGCTCGGCGCGGTGGCGAATATGGCCGCCAGCGTGCTCTACAACGCGGTGCTGTTCGACCGGGTGCAGGACGAGGCCAGCCGGCGACGCGCGATCCTCCAGTCGATCGCCGACGGCGTGGTGGTCTGCGACCGGCAGCGCAATATCATCCTCGTCAACCGCGCCGCCGAGCAGATGCTCGGCCTGCGCGACTGGGGGCGGGTTCGCTACAACTTCGACCAGATGGGGCTGCAGCGCGTCGACGCGAGCCAGCAGCTCTTCGGCCGCGAGGAGGAGGACCTCGCGCACTACCAGCTGGGCGACCGGGTGCTGCGCCTGAGCAGCGCGCCGGTGATCGCCGACCACGGCCAGGAGCTGGGCGAGGTGATCGTGCTGCACGACATCTCGGCCGAGGCCGCGGTGGACCGCGCCAAGACCGGGTTCATCGAGACGATCTCCCACGAGCTGCGCTCGCCGCTGACGGTGATCCTCGGCTACACCGACCTGCTGCTGCGCGGCATGATCGGCGAGCTGGACTCGGAGCAGCGCGAGATCCTCGAGGCGGTCCGCAACCGGGCCGAGGTCATGAACGGCTGGCTCAAGAACGTCATCCTCGTCGCGAGCATCGAGTCCAACTCGCTGGTCACCGACCTGGAGCCGCAGGATCTGGCGGTGGCGGTGGAGAATGCCCTGGCCCCGATGCGCAAGGCGTTCGAGCAGAAAGGGATCGAGGCGCGCGTCGAGCTCCCTCCGGACCTTCCGCCGGTTCTGGCCGACCGCGAGCAGCTGCAGATCATCCTCACGCAGCTGCTCGACAACGCCCGGCGCTACACTGCGAGCGGTTCAGTGACGATCCATGCCGAGCGGCACGACGGCACGGTGCAGCTCGACATCACCGACACCGGCCCGGGTATCCCGGCCGAGGAGTTCGACCGGCTGTTCACACGTTTCCATCGCATCGCAGGTAACAACTCGCCGGAGCGCGGCAGCGGGCTGGGCCTGGCGATCACCCGACAGCTCGTGGAGCGCCAGGGCGGGCGGGTGTGGGTCGAGAGCCAGGTTGGGCGCGGCAGCACGTTCAGCTTCTCGCTCGTGGTAGCCCATGAACACTCCGACGTCCTCGCCAGCTCAGGAAACACCGACGCGACGGCGTGAGCCGCTCCGCTGGCTGGCCGCGGCCGCGCTGCTGCTCGCCTTCGTGCTGATCTGCTGCGTCGCCGAGGTGACGATGCGGCTGCTCCAGCCGCGCAACGCGCCCTCGCCGCTCAACCTGCTCTCGCAGGACCGGGCCGACTACGCCCCATGGCTCGCGACGCTCGGAGTCGCCGCCATCCCGCCCGAGCTGCCCGCCGTGCAGGCCGCCGAGCGCGCTACGGCCACGTCAGTCGCGGCGCTCGGAACGCCGACGCCGGTGATCGTCGGGAGCGTGCCGACCGCCGAGCTGGCGGTGGTGCCGCCACCGGCCAACGCGCCGACGGCGACGCCGGCCAGCGGCTTCCTTCTGCCCCAGCCGACGTCGACGCCTCGGCCAGCGGGCGTGGTCCCAACCAGCGCGCCGGCCACTATCCCACCGCTGCCCACGAGCCAGCCCGACACGATCCCACCGCCGCCGAGCAACACGCCGGTTCCGGCGAGCTCAACCCCGACGCGGCAGCGCGATCCCGGCGCGCCGCCCACGGCGGTCCCGACGACGCCGGTCGTGCCATCGAACACGCCAGTGCCAACGACCCAGGTGCCGGCGACCAACACGCTGGCGCCGCGGACCAACACCCCGGTGCCGCCGACAGCAGCGCCGCCGACGGCTGTGCCGCCGACTAATACGCCGGTGCCGCCGACCGACACACCCGTGCCGCCGACAAATACCCCGGTGCCGCCAACCGACACCCCGGTGCCACCGACCAACACGCCGCGCCCAACCAACACACGGCGCCCGGCTCCGACCGACACGCCCGTGCCGCCGACGCCCGTGCCGCCGACGAACACGCCGACGGTGCCGCCGACGACCGTGGCGCCGACCAGCACGCCGACGCCCGTGCCGCCGACCAGCACGCCGACGACCGTGCCACCGACCAATACACCGACCCTATCGCCGACGCCCGTGCCGCCGACCGACACGCCGACACCCACGGTGCCGCCGCAGGCAGACCTGGGCATCACCAAGGGGCGCGCCGGGTCGGGATCGGTGGCAGTTGGTAGCCAGGTCACCTACAACCTGCGCGTCACGAACAATGGGCCGGCCGACGCTCCGTCGGTTATCGTGACCGACACCCCCACCGGTGTGAACTGGTCGCTCGTCTCGGCGAGCGGCAGCGCGGGGTCGTGCAGCAGCAGCGGGCCGTCGATCGTCTGCGACCTGGGGACGGTCACGGCCGGGGCGAGCGTCGACATCACGATCGTCATCGAGGTCACTTCGGCCGGGACGCTGACGAACGTGGGGAGCGTGGCGGCGCAGATCGCCGATCCGAACAATGATAATGACTCGGCGCAGGTGAGCCTGCCAGTCGTGGCGCCGATCGACGACCTGGACATCGACCTGGACGTATCGCCCAGCAGCACGCCGGTCAAGCAGCCAGTCACCTACGAGCTAAGGATCACGAACAACACCGGCATGCAGGTGACGATTAACCGGATCCGGGATAACTTCCACGGCATAGGCTTCTTTGTCGACGATTGCGACGCGCCGAGCGGTACAAGTTGTCAACAGCTATCCCCCCTGCCGGGAGAGTTGATCTGGGACGGGCCGGTGACGCTCAATCCGGGCGATTCGATGACGCTGGTGATCGTCGGGCAGTTCGAGGACCCAAATCTGGGCACAGTGTGCAACACTGAGATCGATATCGACACGAGCCTCGGCACAACCAGCCCGGGAGACAATGGCTGCGTCACGATCATCCCTCCCACCCCGTAGGTCGCGCCGCTGACGGGGGTGCAAGGAGGGCAGGAGGCGCAGCCAGCGCACAGCTCCCCCTCACCGTGAGGGAGCGGAGCCGCACAGAAGCCCGCAAACACGAGGCGGCCGGACGAGCAACTCGTCCGGCCGCCGCTCTATTCTGGTTCAGTCAGCTCCGCCTCAGCGCGCCCTCCGCGCCGATCCAGAGCGGACTGACCGCGATCGTGGGGGAGAGCGCTGCGCACCCGCCCGGGGACGGCGCGCAGGCCGTGGCAGGGCTGCTCGCCAGCGTCACAACCTCGGCCTGGCTGGCGGGCGGGTTGTGATGGTAGAGCAGCAGGAGCTGCTGGCTCCCACGTTCGGCGAGCGCGTCCCGGTTGAACACGCCGGTGACCTGCCCGCCCTCGGTCGCAGCGAACAGCGGCCGCGCCGCCAGCGGCTGGTCGACGAAGTTGACCGGCGCGGCGGGGCCTGCGAGCAGGTTGTACTCCAGGTACCCCGTGGCCGGCACGCGGTCGAGCACGGTGGCGAAGCCGCCCGCGTTGCGGGCGCGGGTCTCGACGTAGTAGCGGGCGCGCGGCTGAGCCAGCGAGAGCCCGAGTGTCGAGACGCGGGCCGACAGGAAGGTGACGCGCGTGTTGAAGGGCGCCGGATCGATTCCCGCGGTGGCGAAGCCGCTGCTGGGAGAGGGCAGGCTGTTCCAGAACGCGCGCTCGAAGGTGTACTGCGGCGCGCCTCCGGGCGGCAGCGCGAACAGCCGGTTGACGAACACATCGTTGGCCGGCCCGCTGTTCTGCAGCGAGCTGTCGGAGGTGCTCAGGCTCGTGGTGACCAGCACGTAGTCCGGGACGTTGTCGAGGTTCGAGTCGATGTAGACGCGGAACTCAACCTCGTTCGGCGTGTTCCACGGGGCGTGGCTGGCGAGCCCGAAGAACAGCACCGTGTTGCCCGAGGCGATGTCCTGCGTCACCGGCAGGTTCGTGGTCACGCCGACGTACTGGAGGTCGGCGAAGCGCAGCTCCTCGGGGATCGCGCTGTTGACCGGGCTGACTCCGCCCTGGTCGAGCTGGAAGGCGCTCACGAGCGCGACCTGCTGGTTCTGGCCCGTGCCGAGGGCGGCGTTCCGCGCGCCGGTGTTGTTCAGCGTGAGCGTGAAGGTCGGGCTATCGGCGGGCACCGGGAAGACCGGCGCCGACGCCGCGGCCAGCGACGCCGCGCGTGGGAAGATCTGGAACGGCACGCGCAGCGTCTGGCGGTTCTGCGCGGTGCCTGCCGCCAGGTGCGAGTGGCGGGCGAAGACCGTCTTCTTGCCTGCGGCGAACAGCGCCTGGCCGCCGAAGCGGACGTTGATGGCCTTGCTGATGCGCGCCTTGTGGATCGACCCGCCGGCGCGGACGACGCGGACGCGGTGCAGCCCACCGGCGATCGCCAGCTGGCGCGACTCGCCGACGGGCAGCCCGGCCACCACGAGCTCGCGGTCCACGTAGAAGTCCACCGCAGAGCCATCGCCGTACGGGTCACCGTTGAAGAAGGTGACGAGGCCGGCGCCGTCCGGGATCGTGGTCTGGCCCTCCTCCAGCACGAACAGCTGGAAGTTGCCGCGCCTGCCCCACAGCACGAAGGTGTAGTCCTGCCCGTCGAGCAGCGTCACCATCTGCCTGAGGATCGGCCCCGCACGGGAGTCGTCGTCCGGAACGATCTTCACCAGCTGCGAGCCGGGCGAGACCCGCACGTACTTGCTCACATCGCCCGGGTCGAGGTCGTCGTCCAGCTCCTTGCCGCCGATCTTCACCTCGACATCGTCGGTGCGCGCGATGTGGACGAAGCGCACCCGGGTGCCGACGGTGCTGCTCACCTGCACGTAGCCGGCGTGCTCCGCCAGGTAGTAGCGCGGGGTGGCTCCGTGCGTCAGCGCCGTCGCCGGGTCGGGGGTGTTGTCGAGCAGGTGCGGCTGCACCGTGAGGGTGACCGGCACCCGCACCTGCCCGTTCGGCGGGACGGTGGTGGTGCCGGACGGCACGTGCAGCTCCACGCCGTTCTCGGCCGCGGTGGTCACGGCGTCGAGCCGCACGGTGCGCGGCGTGCTGCCGGTGTTCTCGATCGTCAGCTCGCGCTGCAGCTCGATCGGGCCGGAGACCCAGGGCACGCCGAAGCTGAGCCCGCTCTCGCCCGGCGTGTCGCTCGGGTATGCCACAAGGTCACGCCCTGCCAGCTGCTCCAGGTTCAGCTGGCCGGCGCCCGCCAGCGACGGCGGGTAGGCTGTCCCGTCGGGCAGCTGGAGCGGGGCGGCGGTGTTGACCAGCGCGGCTTTGATCTGCGCCGGGGACCAGCTCGGGTGCAGCTGGTGCAGCAGCGCTGCGGCGCCCGCCACCTGCGGCGCGGCCACCGCGGTGCCAGTCATGGCCACGGAGCTGTTCCCGCTGCCCGCTGCGGCGGCGCTGATCGCGACGCCCGGAGCGACCAGATCCGGCTTGATGCCGCTCTGCTGCGGCCCGCGCGCGCTGCCGGACCAGAGCGTGCCGGCCGGGGCCGTGTCGCTGGCGCCCGCCTCGTCCACCGACGCGCCGACAGCGATCGCGAGCGGGGCGCTCGCCGGGGAGGCGAGGCTGTAGAAGACATCGCCGCTGTCGCCGGCTGAGACGACCACCACCACGCCGGCCTGCACGGCGCGCTCGACCGCCACGGCGTCCGGGTCGTCGCTGCCGCCGAACGGCGAGCCGAGCGAGATATTCAGCACGTCGACGAGCCGGTCGTCGGTGTTGCCGTCGCGGTTGGGGTCGAGGGCGTAGTCGATCGCCGCGGTGAGGAAGGTGGTGGTTTCGCCCTGGCAGCCGAAGATCTTGAGCGCGACCAGGCTGGCCTCCGGGGCCACGCCGGGCTGAACCAGAAACTGCTCGAAGCTGACGCCGGCGCTGTACGGCCCGCGGAACGTGGCCCCCTGCTCGTCGACGCCGTAGCCGGCGGCGATGCTGGCCGCGTGCGTGCCGTGCCCGGTCGCCGCGCAGTCGAGCGGATCACCGTCGGGCGCCGGGATGGGGCTGCCCGCGATGCCGGCGGCGTCATAGCCATCGCCGACGAAGTCGTACCCGGCGACGACCTTGGCCGTCGGGAAGCTGCCGGGCTCGACAACGGTCGGGTCGTTGGCTGCGTACGCCTCGTCGGTGCCCTGGCCGCCGAACGTGGCGTGCGTGTAGTCGATCCCGCTGTCGATGATGCCGATGCGCACGCCGTGGCCGAGGGCCTGCGGGCGGCTCTGGCTCCAGAGGCTCGCGGCTCCGTTCGCGGTGGCGACGCTGGTGCTCCCGCGCGCCTTGGGCGGGATGATATGGACGCCGGCCACGCCCGGCAGGCCGCTGAGCAGCGGCAGCTGGTCGACGGCAGCCGCGACCGCGACGCCGGTGTAGGCCGCGCGGGCCTGGAAGAGCACCGGGATGCCGAGCGCCTCGAGGCGCTGCACGAGCTCGCTCTGGCTGAGGGCGATCTGCTCGAGCCGCTGCGCTGCGTCGGCCGGCGGCTCCTCGATCTCGAGCATCACCGTGATCGGGCTCACCGCCACCGCCTGCTGTACGGCGGGCGACGGGCCCTTGGCGGGGGCAGCCGGGGCGGCAAACGAGGGGTCCTCGACGATGATCGGCGGCGGGCTGCCGGTCTCGGCGAGCGATGCGCCTGGCAGCAACGCCATGAGCGCGGCGGCGACAAGCAGTGCGGAGAGCAGCGGGGCTGTTCTTCTCATAGAGTGTTCATCCTCTGGCACACTGACGTGGTGTGCGCTCGGTGTTGCCGATCGACCTTGGCCGGCCTACATTCACAGCCGCGAAGAGCAACAGGCCCTTCCTAGGTGGCGGGAGCCCTCTGCAAGAAGGCATAGCTTGCCGGCGCCCGCCCGCCGCTTCAACCTCTTGCGGCTGGGCACGGTTCGCCGATGTGTCGCTGGCTCGGCGACGTGCCGCCCGACAGAGGAGAGCCGTGGTTGCAAGAGTTGCCAGCCTGGGCAACCCGGGCAGCCACAAAACACCTCACCAGTAATGAGTCTTTAACCCAAGGTGTTGCGACCATCTTATCATACGTCAGGCAGTAGTAAGATTACCGTTTGTTCATCCTTTGCGCGTCGCATCGGGACTTCTTGTAACAGACTGTTCATCTCCAGCGCGGCTACGGGCAGGCACCGGGCCGTGTTTGCAGGGGGGGAACAGCAGGGGGTGCAGCTAGAGGCCGCGGGCCAGCAGGTAGCCAAGGGCGCCGATGCACAGAAACGTGCCGTAGGAGATGTACTCCGGCACACCCGGCCAGCCGGCCCGGCGCATGAGGAGCAGCGCGGCCGAGAACAGCCCGGCGAGCAGCATGCCGATGAAGATCGCCGGCATCAGGTTGACGATGCCGACGGCGGCGCCGATGAAGATCGCCAGGTAGACGTCGCCGAGGCCGAACGGCGCGGAGCGGCCGGGGTACATGGCGCGGGCCAGCGCGAAGAAGATCGCGAACACGAAGCCGGCCACGAGCGCGCCGAGGAGGGCGTTGAGCAGGCTGTGGTGGGGCACGAAGGGCGCGCCGATCACGGCCACCAGCGCCGCGCCGAGGATCACGAAGGTGTAGATGAAGCGGTGGAGCCAGTCGATCGCCCCGGTGACGATCAGCACCGCGGCGACGAACGCCAGGTAGAAGAACGGCGCGCCGAGGCCGTAGCGCGCGTAGAGCAGCGCCAGCGAGACGCCCGACGTCAGCTCGACCAGCGGGAAGATCCAGCCCAGCGGCCGGCCACAGCAGCGCCCGCGCCCGCGCTGCGCGAGCCAGCCGACCAGCGGGAGCATCTGCCACCAGGCGAGCGGCCGGCCGCAGCGGGTGCAGCGCGGCCAGCCGCCGAAGGCGCCCTCGCGCGGGAGGCGCACGACGACGAGATTGAGGAGCGACCCGACGCACAGGCCGATGACGAAGACGAGGAGCAGCGTGAGGGCCATAGTCATTCCTCAGTCGGCGGACCCCAGCGCATCGCGCATCACATCGAGCGGGGCCTCGCGGCCGGTCCAGAGCTCGAAGGCCAGCCCGGCCTGCCGCACCAGCATGTCCAGCCCATCGAGCGTGCGCGCGCCGCGGGCCGCAGCGTCGCGCAGCAGGCGCGTCTGGCGGTAGACCATGTCGAACACCAGCGCGCCCGGCTGGATGAGATCGGCCGGCAGCGGGGTCTCATCGCCGTGCCAGCCGAGCGAGGTGGCGTTGACGAGCAGCCCGGCCTCGGCGAGGGCCTCGGCGAGGTCGGGGTCATCGAGCTGCAGGGCGTGGAGGCGCAGGGCCTCATTGTCGGTCGCCGCCAGCACATCGGCGGCGAGCTGCTCGGCGCGCTCGAGCGTGCGGTTGACGAGCGTGATCTGCGCGGCGCCGGCCTCGGCGAGCGCGAACACTGCCGCGCGGGCCGCGCCGCTGGCGCCGAGGATCACGACCGACGCCCCGGACGGCTCGAAGCCGGCGCCGCGCAGGGTGCCGACGACCGCCGGCGCGTCGGTGTTGTAGCCGGCGAGCGCGCCCGACTCCTCGCGGACGATGGTGTTCACCGCGCCGATCTGCTCCGCCAGGGGCGAGAGCCGGTCCAGCAGCTCGATCACGGCGATCTTGTGCGGCAGGGTGACGTTGGCGCCGAGGTACTCCGCCCCGCGGAGCGCGGCGACCCGCGCGGGCAGCTCGGCGGCCGGGGTGTGCCAGCGCTCGTAGCGCGCCGCGATGCCGAGGTGGGCGAAGGCGGCGTTGTGCATCGCCGGCGAGCGGCTGTGCGCCACGGGATCGCCGATGACGCCGGCGAGCAGAACCGAGTGCGAGTTGCTGTTCATGGGCGCGCTGTCGTATCCCTCTGTTCGTACTGCGAGAGCGATAGGCCCGCGAGGCCGCCGCGGACCCTCAGGGGCCCCAACCGGGTTGGAGTCACCGCCCGCTGGACGGGCGGAGCGGGGCGTCCGCACGGCGGTGCGGCGGCGCAGGGCGCTGTTCCGCGAAGCGCTAGCCTGTCAATCGTCTGAGCACTGCAGATACTCCTGCTCGTAGCGCTGGAACTCCTCAAAGGTCTGCGCGAAGTTGTGCGTGCCGGGGCTGGTGCAGGACGCGACGAAGTACAGGTAGGGCACGGAGGTGTCCGGGCGCGCGGCGGCGCGCAGCGCGCTCAGGCCGGGGTTGCTGATCGGGCCGGGCGGCAGGCCGGGGTTGGCGCGGGTGTTGTACGGGCTGGCGATGCCGTTGATCTCCTCGGCGCTGAGCGAGTCCAGCTTCGGCCACCAGTTGCCGCGCTGCCCGAGCACGTACTGGACGGTGGGGTCGGCCCCCAGGCGGCCGCCGACCTCGGCCTGATACTCGGGGTTGAGGCGATTCCAGAACACGGCGGCGATGCGGGGCATCTCGTCCTCGCTCGCCGCCTCGCGCTGGACGATCGAGGCCATCGTGACGATGTCGTGGACATCGACATCGCTGACGGTGATCTCGGTCTCGAACGAGGCGTACTGCTCGTCGAAGCGCGTCAGCATCGTCTCGATGATCTCCTCGGCCGTGGCGGTGATGGCGAAGCGGTAGGTGTCCGGGAAGAGGTAGCCCTCGAGGCTGGCGCCCTCGGGCAGGCTGCTGAGCAGGAAGTGGCGGTTGCGGAACGCGTCGCCGTCGCGGGCGGCCCGCAGGAAGTCCTCCTCGGTGACGTTGAGCAGGCCAGCCGAGCCGATCTGCTGGGCGATCTCCTCGAGGCGCACGCCCTCCGGGATGGTGATCTGGATCTCCTCGACGCGGCTGGTCTGGAGGGCGGCGATGATCTCGCTCATCGTCATGCCCGGGCTGAGGAGGTAGCGCCCGGCTTGGAGCTCGCCATCGAGCCCGCGCATGCGGACGAGGAGCGTGAACAGGAGCGGCTGGCGGATCAGGCCCTCGGCGCCCAGGCGCGTGGCGATCTGGCTGGTGGAGTCGCCGGGCTCGACGATGAACTCGACTATCTCATCGTCCGGGCCGGCGGTGCGCCGGATCTCGCTGAGCAGGACGTAGCCGGCGCAGGCGAGAGTGAGCGACACCAGCGCGACGCCGAGAAACAGGGCACGGAGTGTCTTTGAGAGCACCTATCCTCCTCTGGCCAGTGACACGTACTCGGCAGTGCACGGCGCGTGGCTCGTCTCACGTACCGCGCACGATGTGCTACGGGCTTGTGGCCGGCTCCTCAGCCGGCTCCTCAACTGGCTCAGCGGCCGGCTCAGCCTCCGGCTCAGCGGTCGGCTCCACAGCCGGCTCAGCGGTCGGCTCGGCGGTCGGCTCCACAGGCTCCTCGGCCGCCTGCACCGCCTCCACGGGCAGGCCGGCGGGCGGCTCGGTGAGGAGCGAGCGCGCGACCCAGCCGGTGCCGTCGTCGGTCGAGATGCGCGACCCGGCGGCGCGGCGCTCGCCGAGGCGCACCCGGAACCACTCGCCGTCGGGGGAGGCGGCCAGGAAGATGACCTCGTCCCCCTCGCTGACCGCCCCGATCACATTATCGCCGCGCTGCGGCTGGGCGCGCACGTTGCCGGAGGTGATCACCGCGCCGAGGAGCTGCTCGCCGCCGGCGGTGGGGGTGAGGTCCACGCCGGACGCCAGCCCCGTCTCATCGGGCGGCGCAGTCGGCTCCGTGATCCGCGTGGGCACCGCGGTCTCGGTGGGGAGGGCGGTGCTGACGATCGGCGAGAGGGCGGCGCCCGTGGTGACGCGGCCGATCTGGCCCAGCTCCTGGCGCAGGCTGGAGATCACGCTGTAGGCGACGATCAGGGCGACGAGCATGAGCACGCAGGCGACGGCGGTCTTGATCAGGTCCGCGCCGCGCAGCAGCAGGTTGCGGCTCTGCATCTGGTCGAGCGCGCTCTGGGCCGCGCCCGCCACCGGCTCGCCCCAGCTGGTCTTGCCGCGGTCCTCGCGGGCGACGCGGCGCAGCTCCAGGAGGGCGCGGGCGTCGCCGACGCTGGCGAGGGCGCGGACGGCGCTCCAGCGCACGTTGCTGTTCGGGTGGCGCAGCGCCTCGAGCAGCGGGCCGGCCGCGCGCCCGTCGCCGATCTGGCCGAGGGCCTCGGCGGCGCGGTAGGCGGCGAGCCAGGGGCGATGCGGCCGCAGCGTCTCGTTGAGCGCCGGGACGGCGGCCTCGCCGATCGCCACGAGGTCATCGACGGCGCGCTGGTGCAGCGGGTGCTCCGGGTCGCCGAGCGCCGCGATCAGCGTCGCGATGCGCTCGCGCTGCGCGGCGGTGGCGACGGAGGCGCTGGCGCGGCGGTCGGGGGTCGCCGGGAGCTGGCGGGTGACGCGCGCCAGGCTGTGGACGACCTCGCCGACGCTGGTGGGCTCGCCGTCTATCTCGTCTTTGGGCTTGTTATCCTGGTCTTCCATTCGTTCGTTTGCCGCAGAGCGTTGATTGACCGTGCGCTGCGGCGCAGCGCACGGAGCCGAAGCCTAAGGGCGCGGCGACAGGCGCTCGGGCCAGCGCCGGATGATCGCGTCCAGGATGGCGGCGGCGGCCTGCTGCTTAGGCAGCAGCGGCAGGCGCTCCACCGAATCCTCGGTGAGCAGCGTGGCCTGCAGGTCCTCGGCGCCGATGCTGGCGACCGCCTCGTTGGCGACGATCATATCGAGCCCTTTGCGCGCGATCTTCTCGCGGGCGTAGTCCAGCAGGTTCTGGGTCTCGGCGGCGAAGCCGACCTTGACCAGGTGCCGGCGGTCGGCGAGGCCGGCGAGGATATCCGGGTTGCGCACGAGGCGCAGCAGCAGCTCCTCGTCGTCCCCCTTCTTGATCTTCTGCTCGGACGCCGCGGCCGGGCGAAAGTCCGCCACAGCGGCGTTCATGATCAGCAGGTCGGCCTCCTCGATCGCCTGGTGGACCGCGGCCTGCATGTCGAGGGCCGTCTCGACCCGCACGAGCGTGACGGCGGGCGGGGGCGGGAGGCTCGTCGGGCCGCTGATCAGCGTGACCTCCGCGCCGCGGTCGCGCGCCTCGGCGGCGAGCGCGTAGCCCATGCGGCCGGAGGAGCGGTTGCCGACGTAGCGCACCGGGTCGATCGGCTCGTGGGTGCCGGCGGCGGTGACGACGACGCGCCGGCCGCGCAGCGGGCCGCCGGCGCGCCCGAGGAGCGCGCGCAGCTGGCCCTCGATCTCAGGCACCTCCGGCAGGCGGCCCTGGCCGACGACCGGCTCGGCCATGCGGCCGTAGGCGGGCTCGAGCACCGTCAGCCCGCGCCGGCGCAGCGTCGCGATGTTCTCCTGGGTGGCGGGGTTGGCGTACATCGCCGGGTTCATGGCCGGCGCGACGAGCACCGGGCAGGAGGCCGCCAGCACGGTGGTCGTGAGCAGGTCATCGGCCATCCCGGCCGCGATGCGGGCGATGGTGCTCGCGGTGGCGGGCGCGATCACCAGCGCGTCGGCGCGCTGCCCGAGGGTGACGTGGCCGACGACGCCGTCTTCGGGCAGCGCCCACATGTCGGTGAGCACCGGCCGGCCAGTGAGCGCCTGGAAGGTCGCCTCGCCGACGAAGCGGCGGGCCGCCTCAGTGAGGATGACATCGACCGCCGCGCCGCCGAGCGTGAGGCTGCGGGCTAGCTCGGCAACCTTGTAGGCGGCGATGCTCCCGCACACGCCGAGGACGATCCGCTTGCCGGTTACAACACTCATAATGCACGTCGCACGGTGCGCCGGCGATCCAGCGTTCGCCGGGCGGCGGCATTGTAGCATCGTGGTCCGGGCGCGTCAATACAATGCCGGGCGGCGCGAGGGCCTGGCCGCAGCCCGACTCCTATCGGGGGCAGGAGATCAGCGGCCTGCAGCAGGACCGAATGCCCATTGACAGCCGCTGCGCCTGCGCCGATAATAGCCGCTACACATGTCCCTCTCCGGTTGCCGAGCCCGGCTTCAGCACGCGGCTGGCTGGGCTTTGGGCACCATTGCACATATCAAGCTTGGCTGCGCCCTGTCGCGCCAGTAGTGTTGCGAGGGATGGCGTATGGCCGGATTTCTCGCCGGGGATGATCTTTCGCCGAACCGGATCGAGCTGGCGCGGCGGCAGGCCGCCTTGGGGCCAGGCTACATCGACCTCACTAGCAGCAACCCGACCCACAACGGGCTGCTGTTCCCGCCCGAGGTGCTGCGCGCAGCTGCGGACCGCTACTGGAGCTCCCGGCGCTACGACCCGGACCCGCGCGGCCTGCGCGCGGCCCGCGAGGCGATCGCGCGCTACTACGCCGGGCGCATCCCCCCGCTGCCGCTCGACCCGGACGATGTGTTCGTCACCGCCAGCACGAGCGAGGCCTACAGCCTGCTGTTCGCCCTGCTCGCCGACCCGGGCGATAACGTCCTGGCGCCCGCGGTGAGCTACCCGCTGTTCGACTACCTGGCGGCGGCGCACCACGTGGAGCTGCGGCCCTACGCGCTCGACGAGGCCCGCGGCTGGCGCATCGACCCGGCGAGCCTGCGGCTCCAGGCCGACGACCGGACGCGGGCGGTGCTGGTGATCTCGCCCCACAACCCGACCGGCGCGGTGGTCCGCTCGCAGCTGCCCTCGCTCGCGGCGCTTGGCCTGCCGGTGATCTGCGACGAGGTGTTCGCCGAGTTCCCCTACGGCGCGCCGGCGGTGCCGCCCTTCGGGGCGGTGTACCCCGAGCTGCCGGTGTTCCACCTCAACGGCATCTCCAAGATGTTCGCGCTGCCGGACATGAAGCTGGGCTGGATCGCGCTCAGCGGCCCGGCCGCGGAGCTCTACGGCGAGCGGCTGGAGGTGCTCAACGACACCTTCCTGGGCGCCAACTCGCTCACCCAGTCGATGCTGCCCGACCTGTTCGCCCAGGGCACGCCGTTCATCGAGGCGATGCGGGCGCGGGTGCGCGCCAACCTGGACATGGCGCTCGAGCTGCTGGGCAGCAGCGAGCGGCTGCGCGTCGCGCCGCCGGACGGCGGGTACTATCTGTTCCCCGCGGTGGACGGCTGGGACGACGAGGAGGAGCTGGTGCTGCACCTGCTGCGCCACGGCGTGCTCGTCCACCCCGGCTACTTCTACGGCTACGAGCGCGACACGCACATCGTGATCTCGTGCCTCACCGAGCCGTCCCGGCTGCGCGCGGGGCTCGAGCGGCTCCTGGCCGGGCTCGAGACCGACCCGTAGCCGCCTCTCTTCCGCAGCCCTGTCAGGATGCGGCGCTGCGCGCAAACGGCGCCGGCTGCCGCCGGAGCGCCTTCCCGCTGCGTCCTCTGCCCGGCCCGCCGAACCCGCGATCGCGACTCCCCAGCGCGTGGGGGTGCGCTGGGCCCATGGTTGCGCACTTCTTCACATACTCGTACAATACGCCGGGCGGAGCGGTGTGGCCGTAGATCGCACCGCCGGCCGGAGTTCCGCGCGGCCGAGCCGCGCCAGAGGTGCAGGGCAGTTATGGGAAACCGCAGCCGCTTTTCGATCTACGCCTGGGGCGTGCTGGTATACAACCTGTTCGTGATCCTGTGGGGGGCGTTCGTGCGCGCCACCGGGTCCGGCGCCGGGTGCGGCAGCCACTGGCCGCTCTGCAACGGCGAGGTCGTGCCGATGGCGCCGCAGGTCGAGACGCTGATCGAGTTCACCCACCGGGCGACGAGCGGCGTGGCGCTGCTGACGGCGATCGGGCTGGCCGTGTGGGCCCACCGGGCCTACGAGCCGGGGAGCCCGGTGCGGCGCGGCGCGGCGCTCTCGCTGCTGTTCATGATCACCGAGGCGCTCCTGGGGGCCGGGCTCGTGCTGTTCGAGTGGGTCGCGCTCAACGCCTCGCTGGCCCGGGTGATCTCCATGGCGCTGCACCTGGTCAACACCTTCCTGCTGGTCGCGGCGCTCGCGCTCACCGCCTGGTGGGCCTCGGGAGGCAGGGCCGTGCGGCTGCGCGGCCAGGGGTCGCTCGCCTGGCTCAATCTGGCGGGCCTGGTCGGGCTGCTGGTGCTGGGGGTGAGCGGCGCGGTGATCGCGCTGGGCGACACGCTGTTCTTCGCCCACACGCGCTCGGGCGCGAGCGAGGAGACGCTGCCGGAGCTGGTCACGGCGATCGTCTCGATCCGCGTGCTGCACCCGATCATCGCGGTCGTCATCGGGGCCTTCGTCGTCGGCATCGCGTGGTACACGAGCGCCGCCCGGCCGGCGCCCAGCACGCGGGCGCTCGCCTCAGGGCTCACGGCGGTGTACGTGGTGCAGCTGGCCGCCGGCGCGATCAACGTGGTGCTGCAGGTGCCGGTGTGGATGCAGCTGATCCACCTGCTGCTGGCCGACACGGTGTGGATCCTGGCGGTGCTGCTGGCCGCCTCGGCGCTGACCGCCGAGAGCGTGAGCCGCAGCGCGCAGCCCGCCGAGCGCAGCCTGCCGGGCGTGGAGCGCGGCATGCAGAACGTAGAGCCGAAAGCGTAGCACGCCGCGCCTGACGTCCGGCGGCCGTCACCCCCCCACGCAGCGCTCGAGCTCGACTCCGTGCTCCACGCGCTCGGGCAGCACCAGCTGGTCCTGCTCCACCAGCTCCACGAAGAGCATCGTCAGCTCCGGGTCCCACTGCGTGCCGGCGCGCGCCCGCAGGCGCTGCAGCGCGCTCTCGCGGCTGAGCGCCCGGCGGTAGGGGCGATCGGTCGTCATCGCATCGTAGGCGTCCACGATCGCGACGATGCGGGCGCCGACGGGGATCTCCTCGCCGCGCAGGCCGAACGGATAGCCGCTGCCGTCCCAGTGCTCGTGGTGCGCCAGGATGATCGGCGCGACCTCGCGGGCGAAGCGCATCGGCGCGATGATCCGCGCGCCGCACTCGGGGTGCTGCTTGATCTGGTGGTACTCGGTCGGCGTGAGCGGCTCCGGCTTGCGCAGGATCACATCGTCCACCCCGATCTTCCCGATGTCGTGCAGGTAGCCGCCGTGGCGCACGGCGCGCACCTCATCGGGCCTCAGGCCGGCCGCGGCCGCCAGCTGCTCGCTGTAGTGCGCGAGCCGCCAGATGTGCCCCTCCGTATAGAGGTCCTTGGCCTCCACCGCCAGCGCGAGCGCGAAGATCACGCGCTCGGTGCGCTCGAGCTGGTCGATCAGGCGCTTGGTGCGCAGCTGCGTGCGCAGCCGCGCCCGCAGCATGTGCTCGTCGAACGGCTTGGTCAGGAAGTCATCGGCCCCGGCCTCGATGCCGCGGCGGCGGTGCTCCGCGTCGTCCAGCACCGTGAGCATCGTCACCGGGATGAGCGCGGTCTCCTCGTTGCTCTTGAGCCTGCGGCAGACGTCGTAGCCATCGAGGTCCGGCATCGTCACGTCGAGCAGGATGAGGTCCGGCTGCTCGCGCGCCACGAGCTGCAGCGCTTCGCGCCCGTTCGCCGCGGCGATCACCTCGTACCCCTCGCTCTCAAGAAACCGCTCTACCACCTGCCGCATTGCGGGGTTGTCGTCCGCGACAAGGATGCGTGCCTGCAACGCCATCTCCTTCGCCTCGCAGGTTCACTGGAAACGCTGGCGACCTCAGGGGCGCGCTGTTGCGCCTCTCGCGCGGCTCCCGCCGGCTGGCGCCTGGCCAGGAGCCTGGGCAGCACCCCCAGTGCCACACGAGCGTCTCTCCACGAAATTCGGTTTAAGGGCCGCATCCTAGCACTTTGGTACTGCGACGTCATAGTACTACAACATTGCTGTGACGCTGCAGCCTCTCAGTTGGGATAACGCCGCGGATACGCGCCGGGATACTGTGCAATTGTTAACACTAGCTCACAATCGCGCCGCGCTGGAGGCCAGCAGGGCGCCTCGCGGCGGTAATGGCGCGCGTACGATGGCCGGTAGGAATCGGCGCGGGGAGCGTGGGCCACAGCGAGCTGTGAGGCGGCGGTGAAGTACCGGGGCAACTATCGGCTCGAGGCGGCGCGGCTGCCGCGGTGGGACTACAGGTCTGGCGCGACCTCACCCTCCCAGGCAGCAACCGATATGGTACAATCCTGCGCACACCCGACGGCTAGATACGGAGGACCAACGTGGCCGAAGCGCAGAAAGTGCCGCGCCGGAGCGAGATACCGGTTGAGTATACCTGGGACCTGACAACGGTCTACGCCGACGACAGCGCCTGGGAGCAGGATATCGCCGCGCTCGAGCAGCTGCTGCCAGAGGCGACGGCGCTGGCGGGCAGCGTAGCGCAGAGCGCCGCATCGCTCCTGAAGACGCTCACGCTGCGCGACCAGATCTGGACCAAGCTCGAGCAGATCTACATCTACGCCAACCGCCGCCACGACTCGGACAGCGGCGACCCGACCGGCCAGGAGCTCGCGGACCGCGCCGGCTCGCTGGTGGCCAAGGTCAGCGGGGCGCTGGCGTTCATCGACCCGGAGATCCTGGCGGTGCCGGAGGAGACGCTGCGCGCCTGGCTGCGCGAGGAGCCGGGGCTGGCGGTGTATGAGTACGCGCTGGACCAGCTGATCCGCCAGCGGGCCCACGTGCGCTCGGCCGAGATCGAGGGGATCCTCGCGCAGTTCGGCGATGTCACCCGCGCGCCGGGCGAGATCTTTGAGGCGCTCACCAACGCCGACCTCAAGTTCCCGGCGATCGAGGACGAGCAGGGCCAGCAGGTCGAGCTCTCGCACGGCCGCTTCACGCGCTTCCTGCGGAGCCACGACCGGCGCGTGCGCCGCGACGCCTTCAAGGCCTTCTACAGCGCCTTCCAGGGCATCCGCAACACGCTCGGCACCTCGCTCGCAGCCGAGGTCCGCAGCCACGTGCTCAACGCGCGCCTGCGCAACTACGAGTCATCGCTGCACGCCGCGCTCACCCCCAACGACATCCCGGTCGAGGTGTACCACACCCTGGTGTCGACGATCAACGCCAACCTGCCGCGGCTCCACCGCTACATGCGCGTGCGCAAGCGGCTGATGGGGCTGGACGAGCTGCACCCGTACGACCTGTACGCGCCGCTCACCGCCGGGGTGGATCTGGAGGTGCCGTACGCCGAGGGGGCCGACGTGGTCAAGGCCGCCTTCGAGCCGCTCGGGCCAGACTACCGCGCCGCGATCGACAAGGCCTTCTCCAGCCGCTGGATCGACGTCTACGAGAACCAGGGCAAGCGCAGCGGCGCCTACAGCGACGGCTCCTACACCACCGCGCCGTTCATCCTGCTGAACTACCAGGGGCGCCTGGACGATGTGTTCACCCTGGCGCACGAGCTCGGCCACTCCATGCACTCGTACTTCACGCGCCGGGCGCAGCCGTACGTCTACGGCAACTATACGATCTTCGTCGCCGAGGTGGCCTCGACGCTCAACGAGGCGCTGCTCACGGACTACCTGCTGAAGACGCGCGACGACGCGGCGCTGCGGCGGCACCTGGTGGTGGAGCAGCTCGAGTCGATCCGCACGACGATCTTCCGCCAGACGATGTTCGCCGAGTTCGAGCTGGATATCCACCGGCGCGTCGAGCAGGGCGAGCCGCTCACGGCGGAGAACCTCAGCAAGCCGTACTACGACCTGGTGGCGCGCTACCACGGCCCCGAGGTGGTGCTCGACGAGGAGATCGCGCTGGAGTGGGCGCGCATCCCGCACTTCTACTACAACTTCTACGTGTACCAGTACGCCACCGGCCTGGCGGCGGCCCTGGCGCTCAGCGACCAGATCTTGCAGGAGGGCCAGCCCGCGGTGGAGCGCTACCTGCGCTTCCTCAGCAGCGGGTCGTCGCGGCCCTCGATCGAGCTCCTGCGCGACGCTGGCGTGGACATGACGTCGCCCGATCCGATCCAGGCGGCGATGGACCGCTTCGACCGCCTGCTAGACCAGCTCGAGGCGATGTCCTGAGGAAGCGAAGAGGGGAAGCGCACCTGGTCGGAGCGCTTCCCCTCAGCCGGTAACGCCGCCGTGCCGGCCATCTGCTATGTTCGTTCAGAAGGCCGCCTCTCTGGAAGGCTCCGCTGATGAACGACTTCTCTCTCAGCCGCGAGGACTATCGGCGTCTCCGGCAGGAGCTCATGGTTCTGGCCAACCAGCTCCTGGTCTCCACAGACGATGAGGCGGCGCGCCGGCTCAAGAATATCTTCGAGTTCCTCCACACCTACTGCGCGGTGTGCGGCGTGCAGCTCGGCCGCTTCCGCCGCGCGCGCTGCCCCCGCTGCCGCGCCGAGCAGCCGTGGGCGAAGAACTGAGGCCCGCCTGAGGCGCGCGGCGCCCGTCCACGCCCCCGCTCAGCGCTGAAGCACAGCCCGCAGCCCCTCCAGTAGCCGGTCGACATCCTCCGGCGTGTTGTACGCCTGAATAGAGATGCGAATGAGCGGGGTGCCGTTCCACTCCATACACGGCACCTCGATCTGAAACTCCTCCCACAGCCGCGTCTGGACCTGCTTGGGGTCGCACGGCGGAAGGGGAAGCGACCGCATCTGCATCCACCAGTCCGTGCTGTCGGGCGTCAGCGGCGCCAGCCCGGTGAGCTCGCTGATGCGCTGAGAGGCCTCGAGCAGCAGGTTGTGGCACGCCAGGCGAACCGCCGGCCAGTCGTTATCCTCCTGGAACGTGATGGCGGTCGGGACGGCGAGGTAGGCCGAGGGGTCGTCCGTCCCCAGCCAGTCGAAGATATCGATGTACTCCGAGCCGCTCGGGCTGCGCGACCGCCAGCCCCAGCTCACGACGAGCGGCTCGAGCAGCTGCTGGTGCTCCGGCCGCGCGTAGAGGAAGCCGGCGCCCTTGGGCGCGCTGAGCCATTTGTGACAGTTCCCGCCGTAGAAGTCCGCCCCGACCGCCTCGAGGTCCAGCGCGATCTGCCCCGGCACGTGGGCCCCGTCCACAACGGTGAGGATACCGGCCGCCCGCGCCCGCCGGCAGATCTCGGCGACCGGGAAGGCCAGCGCCGTCGGCGACGTGATGTGGCTGATGGCGATCACCCGCGTGCGCTCGGTCACGCCGGCCCAGAGCTGCTCCACCAGATCCTCGGCGCGCTCCGCCGGCAGGGGGAGATCCCGCACGACGTAGCGCGCGCCGCGTTTCTCGCAGCAGAAGCGCCAGGTGCGCTCGATCGCCCCGTACTCGTGGCTCGTCGTCAGCACCTCGTCGCCGGGGCGCAGGTCGATCGACCGGGCGACGATGTTCAGCGCGTGGGTGACGTTGGGGGCGAAGACGATCGTCGACGGGCGCGCGCCGAGATAGCGCTCCAGCGCCGCCCGCGCCTCGGCCAGCATCCCCGGCAGGCGCCGCCCGAGAAACTCCACCGGCTGGGCCTCCAGCTCGCGCTGGAGCTCCTGGTAGCGCTCGAACACCGGCCGCGGGCAGGCGCCGAAGCTGCCGTGGTTGAGGAAGGTTACGTCGCGCCGCAGCAGGTACTGCTCGGCCAGATTCGCGAGGGGCAGCGAGAGCGTGGTTGTCATCGATGCGTCCTTCTTTGACCGATCCACGGAGAGCACGGAGGGCACGGAGATCGTACTTTCTTTCTCCGTGCCCTCCGCGCCCTCTGTGGATCGGCTAGGCCACCTTCTCCGCAAGATAGGACTGCAGCTCGGCGACGGGCACGCGCTCCTGCTGCATGCTGTCGCGCTCGCGCACCGTCACCGTCCCGTCCTCCAGCGTCTGGAAGTCCACCGTGACGCAGAACGGCGTCCCGATCTCGTCCTGGCGGCGGTAGAGCTTCCCGATCGCCCCGGTGTCATCGTACACGGTGCGCATGCGCCCGCCGGACTGGAGCGAGCGCCGGATGCCGCGCGCCGTCTCCACCAGCCCGTCGTGGTTGCGCTTGAGCGGGAAGACCGCCACCTTGATCGGCGCGAGGTGCGGCCGCAGGCGCAGCACGGTGCGGAAGCTCTCGTCGATCAGCGGCTGGGCCTGGCCGCGCAGCTTCTTGCCGAGCTCGATCTGGTCGGCGCCCGGCAGCCCGAGCAGCGCCTCGATCTGCGGCATGCTCTCCGGGAGGCGCGCGGCGATCTGCTCGCCGTGCTCGAGGATCGCGTCGCGGCGCTCGGGGGCGATCTTCTCGCTCCTGCCCACCGACTTCAGGAACGCCTGCAGCGCATCGGCGACCGACGCGAGCCGCTCGGGCGCGGGCACCTTGACCATCTCCTCGTCGTAGGCCTCGGAGAGCACCGCCAGGAAGCAGCGCCCGACCCCGGCCGACGGCTCGACGACGAACGGCACGACGTGGCGCTTCGTCTCCGGGTCGAAGTAGGTCAGGCGGGCGGTGCTGTCGCGGTTCGGCATGACGCGGGCGGTGAGCCCGAGCGACTCCTGGTCGCGGCTGTGCGAGCCGAGGTCGAAGTCGGTGCGGTTGGCGATCCCCTCGACCTCCTCGTAGCCGAGCGTCGGGTAGTCGTACATCAGGTCGAAGGTGCGCTTCGAGTAGTGCGCCAGGTCGGCCTTGGGCACGTCGTAGACCTTGATGCGGTGGCGCGGCACCCCGATGCTCTCCCACCAGCGCAGCCGGTCCTCAAGCCAGCGCTCGTGCCACTCCTCGTCCGTGCCAGGCATGACGAAGAACTCGATCTCCATCTGGTCGAACTCGCGCACGCGGAACAGGAAGTTGCGCGGGTTGATCTCGTTGCGGAAGGCCTTGCCGACCTGGGCGATCCCGAACGGCAGCTTGCGGCTGGTGGTGGCGAGGACGTTGCCGAAGTTGACGAAGATCCCCTGGGCGGTCTCCGGGCGCAGGTAGGCGAACGACCCGGAGTCGGCCACCGGGCCGACCTGAGTCTTGAACATCAGGTTGAACGGCCGCGGCTCGGTGAGGTCGGTCGAGCCGCAGTTCGGGCACTTCCCAACAACATGGTCGGCGCGCCAGCGCATCTTGCACTTGCGGCAGTCGATCAGCGGGTCGTTGAAGGTCTCCTCGTGCCCCGAGTACTTCCAGGTCAGCGGGTTCATGAGGATGGCCGCGTCGAGCCCCTCCATGTCGTCGCGCTCGTAGACGTTGGCGCGCCACCAGGAGGCGATGATATTGTTCTTCAGCTCCACCCCCAGCGGCCCGTAGTCGTAGACCCCCTGGAGGCCGCCGTAGATCTCAGAGCTCGGGAAGATGAACCCGCGCCGCTTGCCGAGTGAGACTAGTTGTTCAAGAGTCGTTGCAGGCATTGGAACCTCCTTCTGCCCGGGGCAACAAAAAGCCCCAGGCGATCACTTATCGCCTGGGGACGCATGGGCATCGTCACGACGCGCCACGCGCGGTTCCACCCCAGTTACCGGAGAGGGCCGAGCGGTGAGCGCTCCTACGCGGTCACGCTCCCTTCTCAGCGCACTGTTCCGGTCGCTCGAAAGAGATGCAGCTCCACAGCGCCGTTCCTCGCCGGGCCACCGCCGGGCTCCCACCGCCCCCGGCTCGCTGTGCGCGCCACTGGCGAGTACTCCTCTGCTTCATCGCCGCACGGGCAAGTATAGCACAGGCGGCGCCGGGCGGCAATCGGATCGGCGGCCTACTCCTCCTCCACCGTCACCGTCTCGTCCTCGAGCGCCTGGTCCTTGCCAGCGGCGCCGTTCCTGTCCGCGCCGAGGCTGGGCGCGGACTGGCTGTGGTTGAGCTGCGTGTAGATCTGGGTGGTCGAGATCGAGGCGTGGCCGAGCAGCGCCTGGACCGCGCGCAGGTCCGCGCCGCCGCTGACCATATGCGCGGCGAACGAGTGGCGCAGCATGTGCGGCGTCAGCTCGCTCAGCCCGAGCTCCTCGGCGTAGTTCTTGAGGATGAGCCAGAAGCCCTGGCGCGTCAGGCGCTTGCCGCGGTGGTTGAGGAACAGGGCGTCCGGCTTCTGGGGCGCGCCGCGCGCCAGCTGGGAGCGGGCGATATCCAGGTACTCCTCCAGCGCGGTGAGGGCCGAGCCGCTCACCGGCAGCGTGCGCTCGCGCCCGCCCTTGCCGACGCAGCGGACCGTCGCCGCCTCCATGTCCAGGTCGCGGACGTTGAGCGCCACGAGCTCGCTGACGCGCATCCCGGTGGCGTACAGGAGCTCGAGCATGGCCTTGTCGCGCAGCCGCTCGGGCGTCGGCTGGCGCAGCGGCAGCTCCAGCAGCTCGTCCACCTGCTCCGGCGAGAGCGCCTTGGGCAGGTAGCGGTCCACCTTCGGCGAGTCGATCTGCTCGGTCGGATCGTGCGCCATGTACCCCTCGGCGGTCAGGAAGGCGTAGAACGACTTCACCGCCGCCGCGCGGCGCGCGACAGTGGAGCTGGCGTAGCGACGCTCGCGCAAGAAGAGCAGGAAGGCGAGGATATCGTCGTGGGTGACGTCCAGCCAGCCGGTGACATTGCGCTCGCGCAGGAATTCCCCGAACTGCTCCAGGTCCGTGCGGTAGGCGGCGGTGGTGTTCGCCGCCAGGTTGCGCTTCACCGTCAGGTGTTGAAGAAAAGCCTCTACCTGTTCGTCCATCGCTGTCTCCAGCGCGCAGGCGTCGCCAAACACTCGCGGCTTCGCTGGTAGCGCACGTTGCTCTCTGCTCTCTGTCCCCATCCCCGCCGACACGGGCGCTGTATCGGCATCTGCGCTGTTAGATGCGAAGAAGCCACTGGTACACATAACGGGAGGAGCTTGCGCGGGCGTATGTTACTCCAACCGTCCCCCCGTGTCAACCAAGCTGGCGCCGGCCCGCGGGCGCTCCGCGCTCAGCGCTCGGCGCTCAGCACGCCCTCCAGATACGGCGCGAAGAAGCGCTCCAGATGCTCGCGGGCGGTGTCCGGGTCGGTCGAGCGGCAGACCGCCGCGCGCAGGGCGGCGCTCCCTGGGAGCTCGATGCCGAACTGGCCGATCAGCTGCTTGAGCTTGTTGAGCGCCAGCCGCTCGGGCATCTCCTCGCGGCACATCTCGAAGTAGCGCATGATCAGCTCGTACTTGTCCGCCGGGCTGGGGACGAACGGCGTCTCCCCGCGCCGCAGCTGCGCCACCTGCTGGAAGATCCACGGGTTGTACATGGCCCCGCGGCCGATCATCACGCCGTCGGCGCCGGTCTCGCGCAGCCGCCGCA
Organism: uncultured Roseiflexaceae bacterium; assembly: GCA_937974195.1. Taxonomy (GTDB): domain Bacteria; phylum Chloroflexota; class Chloroflexia; order Chloroflexales; family Roseiflexaceae; genus CALJIC01. The sequence continues at coordinate 36,747 of CALJIC010000276.1, forward strand.
GCGCATCCTCGGCCGTCCGCACGTCGCCGGACCCGATGACCGGGATGCTGACGACGCGCTTGACCTCGGCCACCCGGCTCCAGTCCGCCACGCCGCCGTAGCCCTGGACCTTGGTGCGCGGGTGGAGGGCCAGCGCGGCGACGCCGGCCTGCTCGGCCATCTTCGCGGTGTCCAGGTAGTTCAGGCTCTGATCGTCCCAGCCGGCGCGGAACTTGAGCGTGATCGGGATCTGCACGGCGGCGCGCACGGCCTTCAGCAGCCGCTCCATCTTCGGCAGGTCGCGCAGGAGCGCCGAGCCGTGGCCGCCGCCGACGACCTTGGGCGACGGGCAGCCGCAGTTGATATCAAGAATATCGGCGCCGAGCTGCTCGACCATGCGCGCGGCGTTGGCCACCAGCTCCGGCTCGTTGCCGCTGAGCTGGATGGTGATCGGCCGCTCCTCGGGCAGGAAGTCCAGCTGGTGGTGGCGCGAGCGCGCCCGCGGGCTGACCGACGCGGCGTTGGTCATCTCGCTGCACACCAGGCCGCAGCCGCCCAGGCTGAGGATGGTGCGGCGGAAGATGCTGTCGGTGACGCCGACCATGGGCGCCAGGACAATATTCGGGCTAATGGTAATATGGCCTACCTGATAGCTGTCGGGCAGGTCAGCGTAGCTCGTCATCGACACAATAATCTATCTCTCGCTTCCCAATAATGCCAGTGCGACACAACGTACACGGCGGAGGGGCTGTGAAGCTCCCTCGATACCCCTCGGGGCGGCGGGAATGACGGCCCGCGGGGTGGGCAAAACGCGGCTCGCCCCTCCAGCGTCTGCCGCGCTTCCCGCAGGTGCGGGCGGCGGCAACCGTGCGAAGCTCATGCGGGTATTATAGCACGGGTGCGCTGCCGGGGCCCGCTTGCACTCCGTCCGAAGGGCTGGTAACATAGCGAGCGCGAGAAAGATTTCACAAGTTAGGAGCGGGATATGAGCCGGCGTGTCAGGCGTGGCGCAGGCGGAGCGTACGGCCGCTTCCTGCTCGCGGTCGTCATCTGCGGCGCGCTGCTGCTCGCGGCGGGGGGCATCGCGCTGGTGCTCCGCGGGCGGGCGCCTGAGCCCGGCGAGAGCGTCGCCGTCTCGTCGGCGGACCCGGGCGACGCGCAGGCGGTGGCGCTCGGCAGGCAGGTGTACGACCAGGCCTGCGCGGTGTGCCACGGCCTGACCCTCGCGGGGCAGTCGGGCTGGCAGGAGGGGCCGCCGGGCGGCCCGGCGCCGGCGCCGCCGCTCGACGGGAGCGGCCGCAGCTGGCAGCGCCCGGACCAGATGCTGTTCGACATCACCAAGTTCGGCGGCCAGCCGTACGCCCCGCAGGGCTACACGAGCGCCATGCCGGCCTTCGAGGGCACGCTGAGCGACTCCGAGATCTGGGCGGCGCTGGCCTACATCAAGAGCACATGGCCGCCGGAGGCGCGCGCGGCGCAGCCCTGAGCACGGGCGGCGCACGTATGAAATGACCTGATGAGCCGTGTCTGATAGCCGAGAGGAGCCACTTCATGGACACCATCCGACTGATCCACGGGATGTTTGGGGAACGCGTGCTGCCGGTGCTGATCGTCCTGGTGGCGATCTGGCTGACGGTGATCTGGCGCGCCGGGACGGAGCCCCCGCGCCTGGCGCGGCTGTTCCCGGTGCTGGTGGACATCCAGGTGCTGCTCGGGCTGATCTACTGGATCTCCGGGCTCGTCGCCGGGGGAAGCGCGCGGGCGCTGTACCTCTCGTTCCCGTTCCTGCTCCACCCGCTGCTCGCCTTTATCTCGGCCGGGGTGGCGCACATGGCGGTGCGGCCACGCGGCCCGTTCGCCGGGCTGGGGCGCTGGGCGCCGCTCGTCGCTCTGGTGGTGCTGCTCGTGTTGGTGCTGGGCGCGGTGATGGTGGCCCGCAGCGTCTAGCGCGCCCGGCGGCGTGAGGCGGGCCGCGCTGGAGGGAAGGGCTCCAGGGGGCCCGACCGGGTTGGAGTCACGGATGGGATGCCGGACGGCACGGCAGAGCGCGAGCTGGGAACGCGCTGCACGGGCCGCCGGCATCGCTTTTACATGCTGCGCGCGGCGCGCCGCAGCCGCGCGTACAGCACCAGCGCGAGCGCCAGAGTCTCGAGCGCGGACGAGACCACGGCCGCCAGCGGGATGGCCGCGATGCCCAGGCTGTCGAGCAGCAGCCAGATCAGCAGCGCCCGCACGGCGAGCTGGCCGCAGTTGGTGAACAGCGGCGTCTGCGTGTCGTGCAGCGCGATCAGGCCGCGGGTGAGCACCTCGGTCATCACGTAGGACGGCATGCCGGCGGCGAAGATCACCAGCAGCGCGTAGGTGAGCTGGCCGGCGTCGGCGCCGAACTGGCCGCGCTCGAAGAGGATGCGGATCGTCTGCCGCCCGAACAGCCACAGGCCGACGAAGGCCGCGCCGGCGAGCACGGCGACCACCAGGAGCGACCAGCGCAGCGTCAGGCGCATGCGCCGCCAGTCGCCGGCGGCGGCGTGCCCCGCGAGGCGCGGGAAGGCCGCCTGGCCGAGCGCCACACCGATCAGCCGCACCGGCAGCCCCATGAGCAGCGAGGCGTTGTAGAGCGCCGGCAGGCCGGCGGGGGCGTGCGCCAGCGACGCGAAGGCGGTGTCCACGATCGTGCCGGCGTAGTTGACCGCCGCCGACAGGCCGTTCGGCGCCAGCAGCCGCAGCACCTGGCGCAGCCGGCGGTCGGCGAGGTCCCAGGCGGGCCGCAGGCGGAGGCGGTTGGCGCGCAGGCCGGGCCAGAGGATGGCGAGCTGGAGCACGGCGTCGCCGAGGACGCCGAGGGCCGGGCCATAGATCCCGAGCGGCGGGTAGAGCCTGGCGGCGAGGATGCCGGCGATCAGCGTCAGGTTGTGGGTGACGATCGCGAGGCCGGCGAGCAGGAACTGGCTGCGGCTGTTGAGCACGGCGAGCGCGACGCTGCTGGCGACGACGAGCACGCTCTGGGCGAGCATGATCCTGGTCAGCGTCACGGTCAGCGCGGCGGTCGGCCGGTCGAAGCCGGGCGCGAGCACGCGATCGACGAACGCGGGGGCCAGGGCGGCCGCGGCGAGGGCGGCGAGGGCGACCGCGGCGGCGAGGGTGGTGAGCGTGAGGCTGGCGACGCGCTCCTCGGCGGCGCGGCCGCCGGAGCGGGCGGCGCTCACCAGCACGGGGATGAGCGCGTTCGAGAGCGCGCCGCCGGCGATCAGGCTGGTGAGGGTGTCCGGCAGCCGGAAGGCGGCGTAGTAGGCGCTGGCCTCCATCCCGGCGCCGAACTGGGCGTTGAACAGCACCTGGCGCACCACGCCGAGCGCGGCCGAGATCAGGAACGCCGCGGTGAAGATCAGCGACCCCTCGGGGATGCTGCACTCGCGCAGCAGGAGCCGGCCGCGCCTGCTGGCCCTCACGCTCGCTGGGATGGGCGCCTCGCTCTCCTGCAACATATCTGCATCATATCACAGGACTACGCGGTGGCCGCGCCCCCGCACCCGGGCTCGTTCCGCAG
>CALJIC010000277.1 GCA_937974195.1 uncultured Roseiflexaceae bacterium
CGCCTGCATGCGTGAATGCCAGCACAAGCAGCCCGGGTGCAGGGCACAGCGCCTGCATGAATGACAGCACAAGCAGCCCGGGTGCAGGACGGACCACCGCGTAACTCCTGTCCCTCTGGAAGTATACTGAGTCTATGCGTCACGCGATGCGCGCAATGCGTCATCTTTCGCGGGCGCGATGATCGTTTTTCGTCACCGGAGGTGGGCGATGGCAGCCGAGAAGCTGGACGACCTGGACCGGGCGCTGGTGGCGCTGCTGCAGGAGGATGCGCGGCTGACGAACCGGGCCCTGGCGGCCCGCGTGGGGTGCAGCGAGGCGACCGTGCGCCGGCGGGTGGACCGGCTGCTCGACGCGGGGCTGATACGCATCGTGGCGGTCGCCTCGCCCTTCGCCCTCGGCTACCGGATGGTGGCGATCCTCGGGGCGCAGATCGACCGCGCCTACCAGCAGCAGATCGAGCAGGCGCTCCACGCCATGCCGGAGGTGCGCTTCGTGGGGCTGACGCTCGGCAGCTACGACCTGATCGCCGAGGTGTGGCTCCCCGGCCCCGACGCGCTGCTCGACTTCCTGCGCGACCGGCTCAGCCCGCTGCCGGGCATGCAGCGCGTTGAGGTGTGGCAGGTGCTCAAGCTCAGCAAGTACAGCTACGATTGGGGCGAGCAGCCCTCGGCGGCGCTGTAGCACCCGGCGCCGCTCACAGGCGGGCAGCGGCACAAAAATTGCTGGCTCGGACACCCCGAAAATTCGCAGCCTCATGCCAGCCCAGGAGTGCCCCAATGCCAGCGCCAGCCTTCACACCAGCACCGAAGCCCGCCCCGACGCTGTACGTCATCTGCGCGTGGTGCCACGCAGTGATCCGCCGGCCCGCATCCTCGGGCTCTGCGCCCCCGCCGCCCTCGAAGGTAAGCCACGGCATCTGCGCCCGCTGCGCTCAGGCGCTCGAGGAGGACCGCTAGCCCGCTGCCCGGCGAGCAGCGCACGCCTTCAGCCGGCGCCTCGGCGGTGCCGGGCGCTCGCTGTGCGCAGCCCACGGCGCCGGCCAGTCAGCGGCGGCGCAGCGCCAGCACCTCGGCGATGACCAGCGCCACCAGCGCGACCGCCTTCGAGAGCGTGTCGAGCTGGCTCATGAAGATCCAGACGGCGAGCACGATCACCAGCGCCGTGATCACCAGCTGCCGGGTTGACATGCGCCTCTCCTCTGTTGTCTTCGCGCGGACGATTTCAGCCGGCCGCACCCTTCGAGAACCGGAGCTGTGCCGCCCCTTCGGGGAGGTGTGAGGAATTGCAGCCCGCACGGACGCTGTTTCCGCAGAGCGGAGGAACGAGGGAGCTGCTGGAAGGGCTTCGCCGCCACAGACCCCTCCAGAGGTGCGGGAGCGAGGCCACGCCCGCGATTATAATACGTGCGCGGTGGCAGCGTGACAGAGAAGCAGAGGAGTACCTATGCCAGAGACGGGAACTGTGACGGCGGTCAGCCGCAGCGGGTCACACACCTTCAGCAAGCCGAATGTGGAGTCCATCCGGCTGCTGGCCGGGCTCGGGGTCGAGGGCGACGCGCACATGGGCGAGACGGTCAAGCACCGCTCGCGGGTCGCGCGTGACCCGACGCAGCCCAACCTGCGCCAGGTGCACCTGATCCACGCCGAGCTGCACGACGAGCTGCGCGCCGCCGGGTTCAACGTGTCGCCCGGGGCCATGGGCGAGAATATCACCACGCGCGGCATCGACCTGCTCGGGCTGCCCACCGGCGCCCGCCTGCACATCGGCCCCACCGCGGTGGTCGAGGTGACTGGGCTGCGCAACCCCTGCGCCCAGCTCGACGGCCTCCAGAAGGGGCTGATGGCCGCGGTGCTCGACCGCGACGAGCAGGGCAACCTGGTGCGCAAGGCCGGCATCATGGGCATCGTCCTGGAGGGCGGCGAGGTGCGCCCCGGCGACCCGATCCGCGTAGAGCTGCCCCCCGAGCCGCACCGGCGGCTGGAGCTGGTCTAGGGTCCCTCTCGCGCTGCCGCCCCCTTTCCTCTTCGGCGGCGGCGCCACTCTGCCCGGCCTCGCTTCGAAACGACGCGGCGGGGTTCTCGAACTCCCGCCGCCCTTCAGCCTGCCGGCGCGGGCGCCGCGGGCGTGCGACTTGGGACGGACGACACAGCGCCGCGCGACGCGTATACTGGGCGCCACACCGGAGCACCATGGAGGCGCCAATGGAGAGCAGCGTCGTCGCCGAGCAGCTTGTCAAGACCTTCGTCGTCACCTCGGGGTGGGGGCGTGGCCGCACGCGGCGCGAGGTCGTCGCCGTGGACGGCATCAGCCTGGACATACCCGCCGGCCAGGCGGTCGCCTTCATCGGGCCGAACGGCGCCGGCAAGTCCACCACGATCAAGATGCTCACCGGCATCCTCCACCCCACGTCGGGCAGCGCGCGGGTGCTCGGCTACACCCCGTGGCGCGAGCGCCGCGAGCTCGTCAGGCACATCGGCGCGGTCTTCGGGCAGCGCTCGCAGCTCTGGTACCACCTGCCCCCGCGCGACACGTTCGAGCTGCTGGCGCGGATCTACGAGCTGGACCGCCCGACCTACCTGCGCCGGCGCGACATGCTCATCGAGCGCTTCGGGATCGGGCCGTTCCTCACCACCCCGGTGCGCAAGCTCTCGCTCGGCCAGCGCATGCGCGCCGAGGTGGCCGCCAGCCTGCTCCACGGCCCGAAGGTGCTGTTCCTCGACGAGCCGACGATCGGGCTGGACGTGGTGGCGCGCCAGGAGCTGCGCGACCTGATCAGCTCCTGGAACCGCGACGAGGGGATGACGGTGTTCCTCACCAGCCACGACGCCGGCGACGTGGAGCGGGTCGCGCGGCGGGCGATCGTGATCAACCACGGCCGGGTCGTGTTCGACGACAAGGTCTCGGCCCTCCGGCGCGAGTACCTGGCGGCCAAGATTCTGAGCGTGAAGTTCCAGGCCCCGGTCGCGCCGATCGAGCTGCCGGGCGTGACGACGCTCAAGGCGACCGAGTACGCGCTCAAGCTGGAGGTTGACACGCGCGTCACGCCGATCGAGCGCGTGATGTCCGCGGTGCTGCGCGCCGGCCCGGTCGCCGACATCGCGATCGAGGACCCGCCGCTGGAGGAGGTCATCGCCCACATCTACAGCCGGGGCGCGCCGCAGGCGCCGGAGGAGGTGACGACGCCGTGATCGCCACGCGAAAGTACGCCTGGCTCGGCCTGACCTCGGCCCGCTCGAACCTGGCCTACCTGGCCGAGGTCGCCGCGCGCACCCTCTTCCTGGGGGTGATCCTGTTCATCTTCCTGCAGCTCTGGCGCGCCACGTACGCCGAGAGCGGCGCCGAGCGCCTGGGCGGCCTGACCCTGCCGCAGATGCTGTGGTACCTGGCGATCACCGAGGCGATCATCCTCTCCGCGCCGCGCGTCTCGCACGAGGTGGACCAGGAGGTGCGCACCGGCGCGCTGGCGGTGCAGCTCGTCCGGCCGCTCAGCTACCCGCTGGCGCGGCTCGGCATGACGCTCGGCGAGCGGCTGGTGCGCTTCGCGCTGAACGCCGGCGTCGGCGCGCTGGTCGCGCTCGTGCTCGTCGGGCCGGTCCCGATCGCGCCGCAGGGGCTGGCGATGTTCGCCGCCGCGCTGCTGGGCGCGTTCGTGCTGGACTTCCTGGCGCTGTTCCTGGTCGGCCTGGGCGCCTTCTGGATGGAGGACACCAGCGGGCTGGCGCTGATCTACTCGCGGCTGACGATGATCCTCGGCGGCATGCTCCTGCCGCTCGAGCTGTTCCCGGAGGCCGTGCAGCCGCTGCTGCGCGCGCTGCCGTTCGCCGGCATCGTCTACGGCCCGGCGCGCCTGTTCGTCCGGCCCGACGCGGCGTTCCTGGCCGACCTGCTCGTCCGCCAGGGCGTCGCGGTGGCCGTCTTCGCCCTGGCGGTCGCGGCGGTCTACCGCGCTGGGATCGGCCGCATCCACGCCAACGGAGGCTGAGGCCATGCTGAAGCCCGCCCTGCGCTACCTGAAGCTCGCGGCGGCCTACACCCGCCTGAACCTGCGCGCCCAGCTCGAGTACCGCGCGGCCTTCGTCTCGCAGGTAGCCGCGATGTTCCTCAACGACGCGGTGTGGGTCGTGTTCTGGGTGCTGTTCTTCACCCGCTTCCCGGTGCTGCGCGGCTGGACCGTCGAGGACGTGATCACCGTCTGGGCGCTGGCGGCGGCCGGCTTCGGGCTGGCGAACGCGATCTGGGGCAACGCGATGCCGCTCCCAGGGCTGATCGCCCAGGGCCAGCTCGACGTGTGGATGCTCTACCCGCGCGAGGTGCTCTCCCACCTGCTGCTGGGGCGCATGAGCGTCACCTCCTGGGGCGACGCGCTCTTCGGCTACGTGGTCTACATCGCCTTCGTCCGGCCCGACGCGGCGCACCTGGCGCTGTTCGTCGCGCTGACGCTCTCGGTGGCGCTGCTGTTCATCGGCTTCAGCGTGCTCTCGGGCAGCCTGAGCTTCTTCCTCGGCCACGGCGGCGACCTGGCGGACCAGTGGCGCAACGCGATGATCGCCTTCAGCACCTACCCGGCCGTCCTGTTCGACGGCGCCGTCAAGGTCCTGCTGTACACGCTGATCCCGGCCGGCTTCGTCACCTACGTGCCGATCGTCGCGCTCCAGCGGCTGTCGCTCGCCGACGCGGCCCTGGCGCTGGCCGGCTCGGTGGCCGTGCTCGCGGTGGGCGTGGCGGTCTTCTACCTCGGCCTGCGCCGCTACGAGTCCGGCAACCTGACGGAGATGCGCGGCTAGCCCTTCCCGCCGCCTAGCGCGCCCCGAACCGGAACGCCGTCGTGTGGCGGTACTCCTCGCCCGGCGCCAGCACCGTGGACGGGAAGTCGGGGTGGTTGGGCGAGTCCGGGAAGTGCTGCGTCTCCAGGCAGAAGCCGGTGTGCTTGGCGTACACCTGGCCGCCCCGCCCGCGCAGGCTGCCGTCGAGAAAGTTCCCGGTGTAGAACTGGACGCCGGGCTGGGTGGTGAAGACCTCCATCACGCGCCCGCTGCGCGGCTCGTACACGCGCGCGGCGAGCCGGTACGTGCCGCTCTCCTCGCTCAGCACCCAGGTGTGGTCGTAGCCGCCGTTGGCGAAGCGCAGCTGCTCGTCGTCGGCGTGGATCCGCGCGCCGATCGGCGTCGGCGTGGTGAAGTCCATCACCGTGCCGCGCACCGGGCGCCGCTCGCCGGTCGGGATCTGGGTCGCGTCGGTCGGCAGGAAGTGCTCGGCGGCCAGCTCCAGCTCGTGCTCGTAGATCGGCCCGCCGCCGGCCAGGTTGAAGTAGGCGTGGTTGGTCAGGTTCACCACCGTCTCGCGGTCGGTCGTCGCGCGGTAGTCGATGCGCAGCTCGCCCTGGGCCGTCAGCGTGTAGGTCACCGCCACCGAGAGGTTGCCGGGGTAGCCCTCCTCGCCGTCGGGGCTCAGGTAGGTCAGCTCGACCGCCGGCTCGTCGCCGCCCGAGAGCTCGCGCGCCCGCCAGAGCACCTTGTCGAACCCGCGCTCGCCGCCGTGGAGGTGGTTCGGGCCGTTGTTGCGCGCCAGCTGGAAGGTGGCGCCGCCGAGCTGGAAGCGCCCGCCGGCGATGCGGTTGCCGTAGCGCCCGACGACGCTGCCGAAGAAGGGGTGGCCGGCCAGGTAGGCGTCGAGCGTGTCGAACCCGAGCGTCACCTCCGACACATTCCCCGCGCGGTCCGGGGCGCGCAGCGAGACCAGCGTCGCGCCGTAGGTCATCACGCGCGCCTCCAGGCCCGCGCCGCTCGTGAGCGTGAACAGGTCGACCGCCGCGCCGTCCGCCGTTGTTCCCCACACCTGGTGTTGCAGTGCCATACGGTGCACTCCTTTCACGGAGCTTCGTTCCTCGAGGGAGGCGTGGAGGGCCGCCGGGCCCACCACCGCAGTGCTGGTGCCGTGTATTGTAACCGGGAGCGGAGCGCCGCGTGCAGGCGCGCCTCCGCGGCCGGGGCAGCAACAGCGCCGCGCGAGTGTGGTATCCTGCCGCAAGCCGGCAGATCACCCGGAGGCGACATGGCACACGCCGGCTCGACGGCCCGGCGCCGCAGGGCCCCGCCAACGCCTTCCCTCCCACGACGGACCCGGCGGCCTCGCGCCGGGGGGACGAAGCGGACGACCGGCCGGCCTCGTACTTTCGCAACGGACACCCAAGCTGATGTAGCCGCGCGCACAACGACGAGGTACACCATGACGACAGGTTCCAACAGCGCCCGCATCCTGATCGACCACGAGCGAGTGATCGCCCCGATCTCGCCGCTGCTGTTCGGCGGCTTCGCCGAGCACATGGGCCGCTGCATCTACGGCGGCATCTACGACCCCACCTCGCCCCTTGCCGACGAGAACGGCCTGCGCCGCGACGTCCTCTCCGCGCTGCGCGCCATCGGCTACACGACGGTGCGCTACCCCGGCGGCAACTTCCTCAGCGGCTACCGCTGGCAGGACGGCGTCGGCCCGCGCGAGCGGCGCCCGCGCCGCCGCGACCTGGCCTGGCAGTCGATCGAGACCAACCAGTTCGGCACCGACGAGTTCATGACCTTCTGCCAGGCCCTCGGCGCCCAGCCCATGCTCGGCGTCAACCTCGGCACCGGCACCATCGAGGACGCCGCCGCGCTCGTCGAGTACACCAACGCCCCCACCGGCAGCCTCTACGCCGACATGCGCGCCGCCAACGGCCACCCGGAGCCCTACGGCGTGCCGCTCTGGTGCCTGGGCAACGAGATGGACGGCCCCTGGCAGATCGGCCACCTCGACGCCCAGGCCTACGCCAAAAAGGCCCGCGAGGCGGCCAAGGTGATGCGCTGGCAGGACCCCACCATCAAGCTCGTGCTGTGCGGCTCCTCGCACACCGGCATGCCCACCTACCCGGAGTGGGACCGGATCGTGCTCGAGCACTGCTGGGACGTCGTCGACTTCCTGGCGCTGCACTACTACGCCGCCAACTCCGAGGACGATACGCCCAGCTACCTGGGCTACGCGATGCACTTCGAGAACCACATCGACACGCTGGCCGGGCTGCTGCGCTACGTCAAGGCCCTCAAGCGCAGCACCCACGACGTCTACCTGTCGCTGGACGAGTGGAACGTGTGGTACAAGGACCGCAGCGGGCGCGGCGGGTGGCAGGTCGGCCCGGCGCTGAGCGAGGAGATCTACAACCTCGAGGACGCGCTGGTGGTGGCGCAGTGGCTCAACGTGTTCCTGCGCAAGAGCGACGTGCTGAAGATCGCCTGCCTCGCGCAGATCGTGAACACGATCTCGCCGCTGACGGTGCGCGGCGATCGGCTGCTGCAGCAGACGACCTACTACCCGCTGCGGCTGGTGGCCCCGGTGGCGCGCGGGGTGGCGCTGGACGTGCTCGCCCGGTCTCCGCTCTACGAGACGCGCCGCTACGGCCCGGTGCCGGTGCTGGACGTGGCCGCGAGCTACGATGAGGCGGCCGACCGCGGCGCGCTGTTCGTGGTGAACCGCAGCCTCACGGAGACGGTGACGGCCGAGGTGGTCTGGCAGGGGACGGCGCCGCGCCAGGTGACGGAGATGCAGCAGCTGGCGGGGACTGACCCGAAGGCGGCCAACACCTTCGAGGCCCCGGACGTGATCGTGCCGCGCGCGTTCCCCGGCGGGCCGGTGCGCGAGGGGCGCCTCACGCTGCAGCTGCCGCCGCTGTCCTTCACCGTGCTGACCACCAGCGGCTACTCGGGCGCGTAGCCGCATCCGGTGGGCTTCTCCCCGCCGGGTGGT
>CALJIC010000278.1 GCA_937974195.1 uncultured Roseiflexaceae bacterium
AGACGCTCGGGCTGGTGGGCGAGTCCGGCTGCGGCAAGACCACCACCGGCCGGACGATCTTGCGGCTGGAGCAGCCGACCAGCGGCGAGGTGCTGTTCGACGGCAAGGATGTCTTCGGCGCCTCGGGCAGCCAGATGAAGGCACTCCGGCGCGACATGCAGATCGTCTTCCAGGACCCGTACGCCTCGCTCGACCCGCGCATCACCGTCGGGGAGAGCGTCGCCGAGGGGCTCGAGATCCACGGCATCGGCAGCCGCAAGGAGCGCGAGGAGCGCGTGCGCGAGGTGCTGGCCAAGGTGGGCATGCACCCGAGCCACATGCAGCGCTTCCCGCACGAGTTCTCGGGCGGGCAGCGGCAGCGCATCGGCATCGCGCGGGCGCTGGTGATGAACCCCAAGCTGATCGTGTGTGACGAGCCGGTCTCGGCGCTGGACGTGTCGATCCAGAGCCAGGTGCTCAACCTGCTGCGCAACCTGCAGCAGGAGTTCGGCCTGACCTACCTGTTCATCGCCCACAACCTGAGCGTCGTCGAGCACATCAGCAACCGGGTGGGCGTGATGTACCTGGGCAAGCTGGTGGAGCTGGCCGACCGGGTGGAGCTGTTCCGGCGGCCGCGCCACCCGTACACCAAGGCGCTGCTCTCGGCCGTGCCGATCCCGAACCCGCTGGCGCGGCGGGAGCGGATCATCCTGCAGGGCGACGTGCCGAGCCCGATCAACCCGCCCAAGGCGTGCCGCTTCCACACCCGCTGCTGGATGGCGCGCCCGATCTGCAGCGAGCAGGAGCCGGTCTTCGAGGAGAAGGAGCCCGGCCACTGGGCGGCCTGCCACTTCGCGCACGAGGTCTCCTAGAGCGCAGGTGGAGCGCAGCGGACGGAGCGGGGCGCCGCGGCCCGGTGAGGGGTCGGGGCGCCCTTCGTTTCTCGGCGTTGCGCCCGGCGCCATTTGTGGTACAATTGCCCATATTCCCTGACCCAGCACTACCTGGATCTGGCGCCCCGCCCGCGCGACGATGCAGTGCGGAGGACTGTACCCGCGTTCTGTAGCCTGGGTGAAACGTATGGCACCACTCCTCGAAGTCCGTAATCTGGAGACGCACTTCAAAACCCAGGACGGTGTCGTCAAGGCGGTCAACAACGTCTCCTTCCACGTGGACCGCGGCGAGACGCTCGGCATCGTCGGCGAGAGCGGCTCGGGCAAGAGCGTGACATCGCTCTCGGTGATGCGGCTGATCCCCAGCCCGCCCGGCAAGATCGTCGGCGGCGAGATCATGTTCGACGGCCAGAACCTGCTCGATCTGACCGACGATGAGATGCGGCACGTGCGCGGCAACCGCATCGCCATGATCTTCCAGGACCCGATGACGTCGCTCAACCCGGTGCTGACGATCGGGCGGCAGATCACCGAGTCGCTCGAGCTGCACATGAAGCTCACGCCGAGGGAGGCGCGCAACCGGGCGATCGAGCTGCTCAGCATGGTCGGCATCCCCAGCGCCGCCTCCCGGCTGGACAGCTACCCCCACCAGTTCTCGGGCGGCATGCGCCAGCGGGTGATGATCGCGATGGCGCTCTCGTGCAACCCGGAGCTGCTGATCGCCGATGAGCCGACCACGGCGCTGGATGTGACCATCCAGGCCCAGATCCTGGAGCTGATCGCGCGGCTGCAGCGCGAGCTGGGCACGGCGGTGATCATCATCACGCACGACCTGGGCGTGGTGGCCGGGATGGCCGACCGGGTGATGGTGATGTACGCCGGGCGGGTGGTCGAGGAGGGTCCGACGAACGAGATCTTCGAGCGGCCGCGCATGCCCTACACGATCGGGCTGCTGCGCTCGATCCCGCGCCTGGACGAGCGCCAGGGCCGCAAGCTGACGCCGATCCGCGGCCTGCCGCCGGACCTGATCAACCTGCCGGAGATCTGCCCGTTCAGCCCGCGCTGCGACTACTTCGTGGCCGGGAAGTGTGACCAGCAGGTGCCGCCGCTGCGCGAGGTGGGGGAGAACCACCGCGCGGCGTGTCTGTTCGATATCTCCATCGACACGCCGGTGCCGAACGTCGAGCCGCAGGCCGCGCCCGAGGCGGCCTGAGATACCGCACGGCCCACCAGGGCGGCCAGGCGCCGCGGTGGGGCCGCAGCACGTACGCAGCCAGGATCGGCGCCGCGGACAGCACGGCGCCCAGCGCAACGGGAACGCGCTCCAGCCGCCGCCGGCATCGCTTTCGATTGCGCAGCACGATAACCAGCGAGGGGAGATGATGAGCGAGCAGCACAGCGGCACGGACGACCTCATCCAGGTCCGCGGCCTGAAGATGCACTTCCCTGTCACCTCCGGCATCATCCTGCGGCGCCAGGTGGGCGCCGTGAAGGCGGTGGACGGGGTGAGCTTCAGCATTAAGAAGGGCGAGACGCTCGGGCTGGTGGGCGAGTCCGGCTGCGGCAAATCCACCACCGGGCGGGCGATCCTGCAGCTGTACCGCCCGACCGCCGGGGAGGTGATCTTCAACGGCGTCGACCTGACGAAGCTGCAGGGCGAGGACCTGCGCAAGATGCGCCGCAAGGTGCAGATGATCTTCCAGGACCCGTACGCCTCGCTGAACCCGCGCATGACGGTGGGGGACATCATCGGCGAGCCGATCGCCGTGCACGGCCTGCGGCAGGGGAAGGCGGCCATCCGCGAGCGGGTGCAGGAGCTGCTCTCGCTGGTGGGCCTGAACCCGTACTTCATCAACCGCTACCCGCACGAGTTCTCGGGCGGGCAGCGGCAGCGCATCGGCATCGCGCGGGCGCTGGCGGTGGAGCCGGAGTTCGTGGTGTGCGACGAGCCGGTCTCGGCGCTGGACGTGTCCATCCAGGCGCAGGTGATCAACTTGCTGGAGGACCTGCAGGACCGGCTGGGGCTGACGTACCTGTTCATCGCCCACGGCCTGGCGGTGGTGAAGCACATCTCGGACCGGGTGGCGGTGATGTACCTGGGCAAGGTGGTGGAGCTGGCCCCGGGGAGCAAGCTCTACACCATGCCGATGCACCCGTACACCCAGGCGCTGCTCTCGGCCGTGCCGATCCCGGACCCGAGCGTCGAGAAGCGCCGCAAGCGGATCATCCTCGAGGGGGATGTGCCGAGCCCGCTCAACCCGCCGCCCGGCTGCCACTTCCACACCCGCTGCCCGATCGCGATCGACCGCTGCCGGGTGGAGGAGCCGCCGTTCACCGACTACGGCGATGGCCACTTCGTGGCCTGCTGGCGCGCGCGCGAGTCGATCTCGCTGATGGAGCAGATCTCCGGCCCGGTCTCGGCCGGCAAGCTCGGCGACCCGCCGGTGTCGCAGCCAAGCGCGGCGGCGGAGTAGCGGCGCGCTTGCCGCGCCGCCCGCGCGTGCTACAATGGGGCGCGAGGGAGTGTGGGGGGCCATCCCTCACACTCCTTTTTCGAACCTGGAGATATGTCCGTGAAGGGCCGGCGGCCCTCCACACCTCCCTGCCCGCGAGGGAAAGCGGCAGGGCCGCGTCACTCGTGTGACTGAGAGGAAGCCTCTGTGGCTGATCGCATTATCTACCTGGACCACGCAGCAACGACGCCGCTCGACCCGGAGGTCCTGGCGGCGATGAGGCCGTACCTGACCGAGCAGTACGGCAACCCCTCGAGCATCCACCGGCTCGGCCGGGCCGCGCTGGACGCGCTCGACGGCGCGCGCGAGACGGTGGCGCGCACGCTCGGGGCGCTGCCGAAGGAGATCATCTTCACCGGCGGCGGCTCCGAGGCCGATAACCTGGCGGTGAAGGGCGTCGCGCTGGCGCAGCGCCGGGCCGGGAGGGGCGCGCACGTGATCACCAGCGCGATCGAGCACCACGCGGTGCTGCACGCGGTGGAGTGGCTGGAGGCGTTTGGCTTCGAGACCACGGTGCTGCCGGTGGACGGGGACGGCCTGGTGCGGCCGGAGGACCTGCGGGCGGCGCTGCGGCCGGACACGGTGCTCGTGTCGATCATGTACGCGAACAATGAGATCGGCACGGTGCAGCCGGTGGCGGAGCTGGGCGCGATCTGCCGCGAGGCGGGGGTGCCGTTCCACACCGACGCGGTGCAGGCGGCGGGGGCGCTGCCGCTGGACGTGAACGCGCTGAACGTGGACCTGCTGACGATCACGGCCCACAAGTTCTACGGCCCCAAGGGGGTCGGCGCGCTCTATGTGCGGCACGGCGTCCCGCTGATGCCGCTGATCAGCGGCGGCGGCCAGGAGCGGCGGCGGCGGGCGGGCACCGAGAACGTGGCCGGGGCGGTGGGGCTAGCGGAGGCGCTGCGGCGCGCCGAGGAGCAGCGGCCGCAGTACGTGGCGCACTGCGCGGCGCTGCGCGACCGGCTGGTGGCGGGGGTGCTGGAGCGGGTGCCGCACGCCACGCTCAACGGGCACCCGACGCAGCGGCTGCCGAACAACGCCAACATCGCCTTCGAGGGCGTCGAGGGCGAGAGCGTGCTGCTGCTGCTCGACCAGCACGGGATCGCGGCGTCGAGCGGCTCGGCCTGCACCAGCGGCTCGCTCGAGGCCTCGCACGTGCTGCAGGCGCTCGGCATCCCGTACGAGCGCGCCATCGGCTCGCTGCGCTTCACCGTCGGCCGCGCGACGACCGAGGAGGAGGTCGATACGCTGCTGGAGGTGCTGCCGGCGGTGATCGAGCAGCTCAGGGAGCTCTCGCCGGCCCGCTAGCGCCGCGCTACACGCGCTGCATGTGCGTGTCTTTGAAGGCGGTGGGGTACTTGAGCCCGTAGCCGACGGCGCGGTCCATGCCGATGTGCGCCAGCCAGATCAGCCCGAGCTGGAGCGGGAGCGGCTGGCCGAGCGCCAGGCCGGCCAGCGCGAGGGCTGCGGGGAGCACGATGGCGTGCACCAGGTTGTAGGCCGCCGCGCCGAGGCGCGGGCCCGCCAGGTAGCCGAGCATCGCCAGGTCCGGCGCGAGCAGGAGCGCGACGAACAGCAGCCAGTGGCCGCCGGCGTACCCGAAGTACAGCACGATGCTGGCGACGAGCAGGGCGGCGCCCTCCAGGTGCAGCAGCAGGCGCGGGGCGAAGAGCTTCATGGTCACCCCAGATCCTCCACGCGCGCCTGCCCGGCCGTCACCTCGCGCAGGGCCGCGGTGAGCGGCTCGACCTGTGGCAGCGGCAGGGTGACGAGCAGCGTCACCTCGGCGGCGAACTCCTCGTCGCCGATGCTCCCCATGTGCGCGGCGACCAGCCGGCGGGCGGCCTCGTAGGCGGCGTAGGAGACGGTGACCGCCAGCGTGCGCCGCTCGACCTTCTCCTCGCGCGGGAGCGCCGCCAGCACCTCCTTCGCCGCGTCGCTGTAGGCGCGCACCAGCCCGCCGGTGCCGAGCAGCGTGCCGCCGAAGTAGCGCGTCACCACGACGACCACGTCGCCGAGGCCGCTGCCGCGCACCACCGCCAGCGTCGGGCGGCCGGCGGTGCCGGACGGCTCGCCGTCGTCGCTCATCCCCTCGATCTTGGTCGCCCCGTGGCCGATCACATAGGCGAAGACGTGGTGGGTGGCGTCGGGCATCTCGGCCCGGACGCCGGCGATGAATGCCTTGGCCTCGTCCACCGACGCGGCCGGGCCGGCCGTGCCGATGAAGCGCGAGTTGACGACGCGGATCTCGATGCGCGCGGTGCCGGCCGGCACCCAGCGCGGCTCTGTGTTGCTCATGGAAGCACTCTGCTCTGGACGCGGGCGTATTGTAGCACGAAGCCGTGTTGTTCGAGTATAATGCCCGGCCATGCAGCGAGACGAGCCTATCGCCACCGATCTGCCCGCCGACCGGCGGGGCGCCGCGCGCCGTCGTCTCCCGCGCTGGCTGCGGCGGGCGCTCCCCGGTGCGCTGGCGGCGCTGCTCTTCGGCGCGCTCGCCCTCGGGGGCGGCGTGCTCGGCGCTGCGGCCGGGCCGCTCCAGGGCCTGCTCGCCCTGGCCCTCGCCGCCGCCGTCGCAGCGCAGCCCAGCGCGCGCCCGGCTCTCCGCCGCCTCGCAGCGTGGCCCGAGCTGCCCCACGCCGCGCTCGTCCTCGCCGTGACGCTGCTGGCGCTGTTCCTGCGCACGTGGGGGCTGCGCTTCGGCCTGCCGTACCTGGACCACCCCGACGAGTGGGCGGTGGCCGATGAGGCGGTGCGGATGCTGCAGACCGGCGACTACCGGCCGGTCAAGTGGGACTACCCGACGCTCGTGATCTACCTGCAGGTCGGCGTGGCGGCGGCGCACTTCCTGTGGGGCGCCGGGGCCGGCCTGTACCGCGATCTGTCCGACCTCAGCCCGGAGCACTACTACGTCTGGATGCGCGCCCTCACCGCGGCGCTCGGCACCGGCGGCGTGCTGCTCACCTACGCCATCGGCCGGATGCTCTACGGGCGGGCCGCGGGCCTGGCCGCCGCGGCCCTGCTGGCGGTGCTGCCCGTCGCGGCCGGCGACTCGCACTATGTGACGACCGACACGCCGGCGATGTTCTTCGCGCTGCTGGCGTTCCTGCTCATCGCGCGCCTGGGGCTGGGGGCGGAGCAGCCGGCGGCCGGCGACGGCTCTCCGGCTGGCGGCCGGTGGCCGCTGTACGCCGGGGCGCTGCTGGCCGGGCTGGCGACCGGGCTGGCGGCGGCGGCGAAGTACACCGTCGCGGTGCTCGTGGCGCCGCTGGCGCTGGCGGTGGTGTTTGCGGCCCGGCGGTGGGCGGACGGGCAGGAAGTCTCGCCCGCTCGCGTGAGCTGGCTCGGCCTCGGCGCTGTCGCCGGGCTGTGGTCGGCGCTCGGCGTGGCGATCGGCTTCACCCTCGGGGTGCCGCTGTGGCTGGCGGAGCTGCGCGGCCTGCTCGACGGGCTGGCCTCGATCGTGGTCCACTACCGCTTCACCGGGCACCCCGGCGCCGAGTCATCCCGCCCGGCGCTGTTCTACTGGGGCGCGCTGGTGAACGAGGGGCTGCTGCCGGCGCTGGCGATGCTGGGCGGGCTGGTGCTGGCCTTCGTGCGGCGCACCAAGGCCGACGTGCTGGTGCTGGCGTTCGTCGTGCCGGCGGTGCTGCAGCTCACCGGCGTGAAGGTGGTGTTCTTCCGCAACGCGGTGCCGCTGCTGCCGTTCCTGTGCATCCTGGCGGGCGCGGCGCTCGTGGCGGCCCTCGGCCTGAGGCGAGCGGGGCCCGCCCAGAGCGACGGGGCCGCCGGCCGCTGGTCGCGCATCCGGGGCCGCGCCGGGCTGCTCGCGGCCGCGGTGGCGCTCATCGCCGCCCAGCCCCTGGCGAAGGCGCTGCACGACGAGCTGCTGCGCGCCCGGCCCACAACGCGCGTGCTGGCGACCGAGTGGGTGGAGCGCAACGCGCCGGACGGGGCGCGCATCTGGCTGGAGGACGGCACGCTGATCCTCTCCGGGCGCCTGCGCGTGCTGGGCGGCGCGCCGGTGACCACGCACGACCCGGCCTGGTACCGCGAGAACGGCTTCTCCTTCCTGGTGGCGAACCTCGATCGGGACGACAAGGACCGGGCGCGGCTGGCGGAGCTCGGCGAGCCGCTGGTGCGCTTCGAGCGCGGCGGCGAGCGCCACGGCCCGACGCTGGCGATCTACGGCACGAGCGCGGGCGATGTGGCGCAGGAGCCGCGCACGCGCCTGGGGGCCACGCTGGGCAGCGGGGCGCTCGCCCTGGAGGGCTACCGCCACCCGGGCGAGGTGCGCGCCGGCGAGGTGCTGCCGCTGGCGCTGTACTGGCAGCCCGCGCGCCCGCTGCCGCAGGACTACGTCGTGTACGTGCACCTGGTGGACGCCAATGGCGCCAAGGTGGCCCAGCGCGACACGCAGCCGCTCGAGGGCAGCTTCCCGACCAGCCGCTGGCAGCCGGGGGCGCTGATCCGCGACGACCAGGACCTGCCGGTGCCGGCCGATGTGCCGCCCGGGACCTACCGGCTGCTGGTGGGCATGTACGACGGGGCGACGCTGGCGGCGATCAACGACGCGGGGCCGATCGACCTGGGCGAGGTGGTCGTGACGCGCTAGGGGCTTAGCCGAGCGCGACGGACAGCCCCGTGCGGGCGATCAGGTCCGGGTAGTTCTTCTGCAGGGCGCGCCAGCAGGCGTGCAGGTCCACATACTGCTGCAGCATCTGGAACACCAGCAGGTCCATCGCCGAGCTCTCGATCCAATCGATGTCCTTGGTGTAGCCGAGGATCATGTTGACGCCCGTGCTCTCGACGAAGTCCGCGAGGCGCTGGGCGCTCACGCGCAGCGTGCTGCAGCACCCGAAGTGGATGATCCTGCCGCTGAAGCGCTCGCCCATGTACTCGCTCAGCGTCTCGAGCGAGATGCTGGTGTCATCCGCGAGATAGAGCTCGCCCGGCCCGCCGTGGAAGGCGAGGTACAGGATGCCGTAGCTCCGCCGTTTGGCGAGCATCTTCAGGTTGTAGATGAACTCCGGCTCGGTGTTGCAGGTGAGGTGGGCGAGCTTGACATCCTGGACGTTGGCGAACACGTCGAGGATCGGGTAGACGCTCCAGCGGTCCTCCAGGTCGTTGTTCCAGAGCGACTCCAGGCAGGCGATGTTCTTGGTGTAGCTGGCGGCGCGGGACATGTGCGTGCCTCCCCTGCGGCGATGATGCTCTCCTGGGCCGCAGTATACACAGCGGCGAGCACCACAGCGGAAACGCGCCGGGACTCGGCGCGGCCCCACAGGGGTACGGAGTCGCGACACGCTGGACGGGCGTAGGTTGGAG
>CALJIC010000279.1 GCA_937974195.1 uncultured Roseiflexaceae bacterium
TGGCCGTCGCCTGCTGCAGGTCGTCGAGCTGGCGCATCAGCTGCTCGACCGGGTGGCCGAGCATGGAGGTGTAGGCGAAGATCGCGTACACCTGCCCGACCGTCAGCGCCCCGTCGAGCGCGAGGAGCGCGCCGATGACCAGCGAGAGGGTGGCGCCGATGGTGATCGCCGTGTTCAGCGAGCGCCAGCCGACCATGCTGAGCAGCGCCCGCACCACGCTCGCGCGGAACAGCGCCCGCGAGCGCTCGATGTGCCGGCGCAGCACATAGGCGACCGCCCCGTTGGCGCGGATGTCCTCGGTGCCGGACAGGCGCTCCTCCAGCAGGCCGAACAGCTCGGCGCTCGCCTGGCGCTCCTTGACGCTGTACCTCGCCAGCGGCCCGAGCAGCGCGGCGGCGGTGAGCCCCGCGAGGACCACGCTCACCGCGCTCGGCAGGCCGACGCGCCAGTCGATCAGGAACAGCAGCGCGATCACGCCGGCCAGCAGCAGGCCGTTGAGCACGATCTGAACGACGAACTGCGACAGGAAGTTCTCCAGCTTGGCGACATCGCCGTCCACCCGCTCGATCAGCTCGCCGGGCGTGCGGGCGTTGTGGAAGCTCATGTCGAGCTGCAGGCAGTGCTCGGTGAGGTCGGCGCGGATGCGGTTGGTCGCGATCAGGCCGATGTTCCGGGCGACGTACTGCCAGCCCACCAGCGCCAGGTTCTGCCCGAGCGCCACCGTGAGGTAGGCCGCGCCGATCCACAGCAGCGCCCCCAGCTCACCGCCGCCGGTGGCGCTGTCGATGAACATCTGCACGACGCGGGGCAGGCCGAGCTGCAGCGCCAGATCGAAGAGCATCAGGAAGCCCAGCAGGATCAGCCGGCGGCGCTGTGGCGCGAGGTAGGTTCGCAGGAGATGGCGGTACTGGACGGACGGAGCCAGCATAGAGCTTCTTTCAGCGCGACGGGGGCGCCCGGGCGTGGACCAACCCCCGAAGCGTAGCACAAGTCCCCGGAAGATCAATCGGCCGTTCGACGGAGGGGCCGTGACACAACTGCATCGCCTGTGCCGCTGGGCCGTGCCGGGGAGCTTGCGAGTATACTTCCGCAAGGCGCCGCTCCACGCCGGGCGGAGCGTGGTGCCGGGCGCCCTGAGGCGACGAAAGGAGGAGGGTATGCGAGACGTGGCTGCTGAGTACCGCTACAACCGGCTGACGTGGGCCGAGGTGAACGAGGCGATCGCCATGCAGAAGGTCGTCCTGCTGCCGACCGGCTCGACCGAGCAGCACGGCCGCCACCTGCCGCTGGACGTCGACACCTTCCTGGCCGAGTCGGTCTGCCTGGAGGTCGGCCGGCGCATCCCCGACAAGGTGCTCGTCCTGCCGCCGATCGCCTACGGGCTCAACCTGCACCACATCGACTTCCCCGGCACGATCCACATCGAGCCGGAGGCGTTCATCGCCTTCTGCCTGAGCATCACCAAGAGCGTGGCCTACCACGGCTTCCAGAAGATCCTGCTGGTCAACGGCCACGGCTCGAACGCGCCGCTCGTCGACCTCGTCGCCCGCAAGACCGTGCTGGAGACCGACTCGCTCTGCGCCGCGGTCACCTACATCACGCTGGCGCTCGACGCGTTCGCGGAGGTGCGCGACACCCCGGTGGTCGCCCACGCCGACGAGTTCGAGACCTCGCTCTACCTGCACCTCGCGCCGGAGCGCGTGCAGATGGACAAGGCCGGGTTCGGCGACGACGTGATGGGCACCTACATGAGCTCGGACAGCCCCTACGACCGGCCGGTGCGCTTCAACGACTACTGGAGCCGCTGGACCGACCTCGGGGTGCACGGCGACGCGCGCACAGCGACTGCGGAGAAGGGCGCGGTGATCTTCGAGGCCGCCGTGTCGCGGCTGATGGTGATCGTCGAGGAGCTGCGCTCCTGGCCGGTGGCCGAGCGCCGCGACATGCACGCCCGGCCGCCGCAGCGCCGCATACGCTGGTGAGGGCTGCCTGCTGACGGGGGATGTGGAGGGCCGCTGGCCCTCCACGGACCTCTGCTCCGCGATGCCGAAATGGTGGGATGCTGGTAACGAACCGGGCTACAATAAAAAGGGCGGCTGCTCAATCCCCATGCGCAGCCAAGAGCTCAGGATCTGCTTGAGCATGTGCCGCTACCGGTGAGCCGGTGTTGTGGGGAGTGGCAGCCGGCCTGCGAGAGAAGGCTTGCCGCTGCAAGTGCCAGCGTATGAAGCGCAACATCTACGTGAAGTTTGTAAACAGAAGATCGATCGCCTTGATGTTACTGGCACTGGCGATCGTAATCGTTAGCATGTCAGTAGCCTTTGTATACAGGCGTATACAGGCGCAACAGCCGAGACGGCATGTTGAAACTGGTGAGATAATCGAGGATCTGGAATTTGGCGAGACTCCGCATCTATACGTTGCGAAGTCATCAAGCCCGGTCATTGAACGCAGAAATGTGGAAGATGGGTAGGTTGATGCCTTGCTGTCCGGACATTCTTATACGGTCAAGGACTTATCGTTTAATGGATCAAAAGGCATTCTTGTCTCCGGATCTCGAGATAAAAGTGTTATAGTGTGGGATGCTTCCAGTGGAGAAATCATAGCGAGATTGAACGGGCATCGAAGTGGAGTGATGAGTGTGGCGGTAAGTTCAAGTGGAGAGATCATCGTATCTGGCGGTGAAGACGGCGAAATCATCGTGTGGCGAGTTGATAATGGGAGGATTATTAGAACGATTAACGCGCATAAAGATGCTATATTGAGTATTGACATCAGCTTAGACGATCGGTGGTTTGCCACGAAAGATTGGAATGGTATTATAAAAGTCTGGCAGGTAAGTGATGGAGCACTTCTCGCTACTATTCGGGGTCTCAACAATCAAGTAATCTGGCTTTCCGCCCCTTACACCCATTACTTACATCCGGAGGTCACCGCCAAGGTGTACTGATATGGAATATTCCACAAGGTTCTCTTCTGGCTCAACTGGAGGGGCACACTGCTAATGTGAGAGCCGTCGCATTTAGCCCAGATGGGGCGCTTCTTGCCACCATAAGCGGATCCGAGGTTTTTTTGAGAATGTCCGTCCAGATCCTTTTTTGCGGATCTGGGACGCGTCACACTTTACTTGCCCGTGTGCGAGCGAGCGATTACTCAGTCGAGTCTATTGCATTCAGTCGCGATTCGAAATGGATAGCGATTGGTAACTGGAGAGGGCAGATCAAGCTCTGGTACTTGCCGGACATCTGTCACGCTTGCGAATAAGATCATCTTTTGGAGGGCGCCGCAATGACATCCTCCGTCTCACCTTCGCCTCAGCCCATACCATCTCGCTGTGTACTCTGGATCGTCATCGCCCTCGTCGGGGCAGCAGTCACGGTGATCGCCTGCACTGCGGGCGGAGCCTTCATCGCCTTCGGCGGTGTCACTGCGTACCAGAGCGCGTGGCGCGAGGCTGACACCGCGCTTGAGGTGGTCCAGGCTTTTATGGACGCCGGTGCCGCGGGTGATGCGGCGGCTGGATATGCCCTCTTCGACCCGGGCGCGTCTGTCACTGAGGAGAGCGTCGCGCAGCTGTTCGCCGAGCGAAGCGATGTCTTCCAGGGCTCGCCCACAGTCGCTCTGGAGAGGTTCACTGTGCATTATGAGACGAACGGCATCTCAGCCTCGCTTGAAGGAAAGATCACCTACGTCGGGGATCGGCCCGTCCGGAAGCTCGAAGCGAGTCTGCGCCGGGTCGACGAGCGCTGGCGGCTGGTGAGCATCCAGTTCGCTGATAGCTTGGGGAGCTGAGCGCATACCGGGATATCAGGAGGGCGGCGTGAAAATTCGCGAGATACGGGCCGCCGGGCTGCGCGGCGCCACGCCCGAGGGCGGCTGGGACAACGAGCTGCGGCCGGACGACTGCGTGCACACGCTGGTCGCCGTGCATACGGACGAGGGGCTGGTGGGCCTCGGCAGCGTGTTCACGAACGACGCGCTGGTGAAGAGCGCGCTGGCGGTGCTGGAGCCGCTCTACGCCGGCGAGCAGGCGCTCGAGCCGGAGCGGGTGAGCGAGAAGCTGCACCAGCACACCTTCTGGCTGGGGCGCGGCGGGACGCTCACCCACGCCATCAGCGGGATCGACATCGCCCTGTGGGATATCCTCGGCCAGGCCACCGGCCAGCCGGTGGGGCGCCTGCTCGGCGGCCGCTACCGCGAGCGCGTCCGGCCCTACGCCTCGCTGCTGATGGACCGCCCCGAGCCGCTCGCCGAGCACCTGCTGCGGCTCAAGGAGCAGGGCTTCCGCGCCTTCAAGATCGGGTGGGGGCCGTTCGGGCGCGAGAGCCACGCGCTGGACGAGGCGATCGTGGCCGCCGCCCGCGACGCCGTCGGCCCCGACGCGCTGCTGATGGTCGACGCCGGCGGCAGCGACGCGTTCTGGCGCAACGGCTACAAGTGGGCGCTGCGCACCGCGGAGATGCTGGCGGGCTACGGGGTGGCCTGGTTCGAGGAGCCGCTGCGGCCCGACGCGCTCGACGACTACGTGCTGCTGCGGCGCCACGCGCCGCTCCCGATCGCCGGCGGCGAGGTGCTCACCCGCCGGCAGGCGTTCCAGCCGTTCCTGGAGGCGGGCGCCTTCGATATCGTCCAGCCCGACGTGACCAAGGTGGGCGGGATCAGCGAGGAGCGGCGCATCGCCTGGATGGCCCAGGAGCGCGGCGTGCGCTTCATCCCGCACGGCTGGAACACCGCGGTGGGCCTGGCCGCCGACCTGCAGCTGGCGTCGGCCTTCGCGGACACCGACCTGGTGGAGTACATCAGCGGCTCGCCGTACGTGGACGACATCGTGGCCGAGGCGTGGCGGCTGGACGCGGACGGGATGCTCGCGATCCCGGCGGCGCCGGGCCTCGGGCTCCGGCTCGACCAGGAGGCGCTGGCGCGCTACACCGGCGGGGAGGATCTGCTCACGCCGGGGTAGGAGCGCCCGGCGGCGCGCTACTGCGATCCCTCGCCCTGCGCCTCGGGCCGCAGCACCGCGGGCAGGCGCAGCACGATGAGCGCCAGGGCCAGCGCGGCCGCGCCCGCCTGCCCCGCCAGCGTCATCTGCACCCCGAAGCGCTCGGCGAGCGTGCCGATCAGCAGCTGCCCCAGCGGGTCGCCCCCGATCGCCAGCACCAGGATGCCCATCACCCGGCTGCGCATCTCGTCGCTGGTGGCGAGCAGGACGATGCTGCTCTGGAGCGTGCCGAAGCACGCCATGCCCATCCCCGCGCACACCAGCATCGCCCAGGAGAAGGCGTACACCTGCGACAGAGCGAAGGCCAGCAGCGCCGCGCACATCCAGCCCGTGCCCAGGATGAAGAGCACGCCCGCGCCGAGCCGCCGCCGCGCGACCTGCAGCGCGACCAGCCCGAGGAATGACCCGATCCCCGAGGCCGTGCTCAGCAGCCCCAGCTCGACCGGGCCCGTCCCCAGCACGTCGCGCGCGAACGCCGGCAGCAGCGAGATGTAGGGGAAGATCCAGACGTTCATCACCAGGGTGATCAGCATCACCGCGAGGATGGTCTGGTTCGAGCGGACGTAGCGCATGCCCTGGGCGACGACCGGCAGGACCGCCAGCGTGAACGGCTTCGCCTCGCGCGGCCCCGGGTCGCGCAGGAGCGGCACGAGGATGCTGAGCGCGCAGCCGGAGAGGATCGCCATCCCGAGGTAGCAGCCGAGGGCGCCGGCGCGGGCGATCAGGGCGCCCGCCAGCGCCGGGGCGATGATGCGCCCGACGCCGGTCAGGTAGCTCTCGAGCAGCAGCCCGTCGATCATCCGCTCCTTGCCGATCAGGTCGGGGACCAGCGAGCGGCGCGTCGGCCAGTCGATCGCCCACGCCGTGCCGAGCCAGAACGCGGCGATCGCGATGTTCCAGGGCGCGGCCCTGCCGCTCCACAGCAGCGCCGCGAGCGCCAGGTAGGCGAGGAGGTTGGCGCTCTGCGCGGCGATCAGGGCGCGGCGCCGCCCGACGTGGTCGATGATCGGGCCGGAGAACAGGCTCACCAGGAGCAGCGGGAGGGTGCGGCAGAAGCTGACCAGCGCCACGGTGCGGGCCGAGTTGCTCAGGTCGAAGACCAGCCAGCCGAGCACCACCTGCTCCATGAAGAAGCAGTTCCACCAGATGACCGTGCCCGCCAGCAGGCGCCGGTACTCGCCGCTGGCCAGGATCGACAGCGTCCCCTGCTTCCAGTTTGTTACGCGCACGTCGTTTGCCTCGGGTGCCCGTCACGCCCGTGGTGACGGCGGATTCGAAGGGCGTGCGCGTAGTATACCCGCATCGGCGCAGGCGAGCGCGCCGGCCAGGGGCCGCCGGTGCGCGCTTCAGGCCGGCGCGACGTAGTGCTCCGGCCGGGCCAGGAACAGGTCGCGGCAGGCCGGCGAGCAGAAGCGGTACAGCTGGCCGCCGTGCTCGGCGCCCAGCGCGCCCGGCCCGACCGCCATCCCGCAGACCGGGTCGCGATCGCCGACGCCGGGGTAGGGGATGTGCACCTCGATCCGCGTGCCGCGCCCCGGCTCGCTGCTGACCCGCAGCTGCCCGCCGGCCAGCTCGGCGCGCTCGCGCATGCCGCGCAGCCCCCAGTGGCCGTCCGGCGCGCCCTCGTCGGGGAGCGGGGCGAACCCCACCCCGTCGTCCTCGATCGTCGCCACCAGGCCGTCGCGCTGGTAGCTGAAGGTGATGTGCGCGTGGCGCGCCTGGGCGTGGCGCTGGATGTTGCTCCAGGCCTCCTGCACGATGCGGAACAGCGCCAGCTCGCTCTGCCGCGCCAGCCGGCGCGGCTCGCCATGGACTGCGAGCGACACCTCCGGGCTCTCCTGCGAGCTGCGCCGTAGCAGCACCTGGACCGCCGGCAGCAGCCCGAGCTCCTCGAGCGCCGGCGGGCGCAGCGCGCTGATGATCCTGCGCAGCTCGTCCACCAGGCCGGTGATCGCGCCGCGCATCTCGCGCAGCCGCTCGGCGGCCTGCGCCGGGTCGCGCTCGAGCAGGCGCTGGGCGCGGTCCACGCCGTGCGCCAGGGCGATCAGCTCCTGCACCACCTCGTCGTGCAGCTCGCGCGCCAGGCGGCTGCGCTCGGCCTCCTGCGCCGTGCTCAGGGCGGCGATGTAGGCGTGCTGCTGGCGCAGCCAAGCCTCG